>JAUVRS010000060.1 GCA_030597505.1 Desulfobacteraceae bacterium | reverse complement strand
GTCTGGTCAAATGCTGAATAATCGATGTTTGAGATATCTATCATGATGGTCTCTCTCCTTTCCCCATAAACGCCATAGTGCCCCTTTCAAAAAATGTGGGCATTTGAAGAGATGCAGCGATTGAGGGGCTATCTTACTATTGGCTTACTATTGGTGAAGCCTCCGGATCAAAAGGGTTCATCCTGATTGCAAGCGAAAAGAGATAGGGATAATTATCCTTCAAGTGTTTCATATAGTCCAGCCAATGATGGCCTACCAATCTGTATGACCGTCGAATATCACCGGCAAGATGGGCCAGGTCGGTTTCAGGAAGGTTTTTGACGTCATCCCGGACGGAAGCCACCAGCTGGGTTCTCAGGTCTCCTGAGGGTCGCCTTCGCACTTCTTTTTTTTTGTCTCCCCTTTCATAAATATAATTTCCTTGTCTGTCACGGGTTTTCTGTAATCGTTTTTTTGATGCAAACATTTTTTGGGGCAGTTTTCAACACACACACCGCAGTATACGCAAACAAAGGGATCACACTGCCAGGTGGCCTCTTTGGTGTCAACGGTGATGCATTGGGATGGGCATTTTCGGGCACAGGTCCTGCAGAAAATGCACGCTTCGATCTCGTTATAAAGTTCCCCCCGCGCATTTCCAAAGGCTTGTCTGGTCTCCTTGGGGTAAAGCCTGGTTGAGCTTTTGTGGAAAAAATTCCGTAAAATGTTTGGGGTCATATCAAACACAATGCACCTCTGTTATCTCTCTGTGCAGCTGATACACGGGTCAATGGACAGGACAATCACCGGGACGTCCGCCAACTCTATCCCCGGGAGCATGCTCAACAGCGGTGGGATGTTGGCAAAGGTGGGTGTTCTGATCCGCAGCCTGTCCAGGTTCTTTCCGCCGTTTCCTTTTATATAATACATCAATTCCCCTCGTGGCTGTTCAACCCTGGTGACCACTTCTCCTTCGGGTTTGCCTTTGACCTTGACACTGATGTCGCCAGCAGGCAGTTTGGATACAGCCTCTCTCACAAGCGCTATGGCCTGAAGTGTCTCCAAAAATCTGACCCTGTTTCGGGAATATGCATCCCCGTCAATACCCACCACAGGCCTATGGGCGAGTTCGCCATAAGCGGCATACCCGATCTGGCGTATGTCCTGCTCTACACCGCTGCCCCGCAAAGTGGGGCCTACTGCCCCCAACTCCATGGCCTTTTCTCTTGTCAACACCCCTTTGCCCACGGTCCGTTTCTTTACTGTATAGTCGTTAAGCAGGACTTTTTCGAGATGATTCACCTCCTTTTCCACCAAATCCAGCTGGGTGAGTACCCATTGTGCCATGTCCGGGTTCATGTCTCGTTTTACACCGCCGATGATGTTTATAGAGGGGTTCACCCTGTTTCCACCGGTGGCCTCATTGATGTCCATGATTTTTTCCCGAATCTTCCAACACTGCATAAACAGGCTTTCAAACCCAAAGGCGTCGGCAAAAAGCCCAAGCCAGAGAAGATGGCTCTGGACACGGTGTATCTCCGCCCAAATGACTCTCAGAAATCTGGCCCTGTCGGGGATCTCAATCCCCATCAGTTCCTCTATCCCCTGACAGTAGCACTGGGCGTGTATGGTGGAGCAGATTCCGCAAACACGTTCGCAGATTTGGATCATCTGGTGGAAATCCCGAACATCTGCGAGCATCTCAAGCCCGCGGTGGACGTACCCCAGCGCGGGAACGACTTCCTTAACGATTTCATCCTCAAGGACGAGTTTTAAATGAATCGGTTCAGGAAAGACCTGGTGTTGTGGTCCAAACGGTATGATCGTACGCGCCATGGGTCTGTTTAATCCTCCCCGCTCTTTACATCCCTGGAAACACTGATCCTGCAATATGGCGCGTCCGGGGCTTCCTTTTCAAGATACAGTGTGCGCTCATAGTCGAGGACAAGACCGTCAAAACGGATGCCAAACTGGTCCTGGATCTCGTTTTCCACAAGAAACGCCGCAAAGTAGACCAATGAAACGCTCGGGACCGCCTCTTTTTTTTGTATTGTAAGCCGCAGGTGTTTGAGATGCAGGTCCCTGTCAAAATGGTAAAGGATGTCTACGGTGTCTGCATCCAGTTCCACGCAGGACATGGTAACAAATCGATACCCGTCTTTTTTCATATCCACGGTCTTACTTACAACGGTACCTTTGGTTGTGGAAATTACTTCTTTCATGATCAGCCGTCCTTTTTCTTGGAGAACTTTTCAAGGCCCGTGACCACACCGTCGATGATGGCCTCTGGTTTGGGGGGGCATCCCGGGACGTAGACATCAACAGGAATGATCTTATCCACGCCCCCTATTACATTATAGGCCTCCCGGAAAACACCACCGGATAGCCCACAGGACCCAAGGGCTACCACAATCTTTGGTTCCGGCATCTGCTCGGCCAAATTGACAAGTACCTTCTTGTTGCGGTGATTTACTGTACCGGTCACCAGTAGAAGATCGGCGTGTTTTGGATTCCCTACATTGATAATCCCAAAGCGTTCAATGTCGTAAACAGGGGTCAGACAGGCAAGGACCTCGATGTCACAGCCGTTACAGCTGCCGCAGTCAAAGTGGAGCAACCATGGAGATTTGATCCGGGATTTTCTGGTAAGTTTTTTTAGGATGTCCACAGCCGCCTCTTATCGCCCGTGTAGCCAGATGAGATTTACAAAGCCCATGGCCAGTCCCATGGGCCAGACATAGCCGAGCATCCACCGCCAAGTCAAACGCGCCGTAACATTATCAATGAGAATTTCGCAGAAATAGGTAACCCCCACGAGGGCTATTATCCCAATCCAACTGGTGGCCCAGAAAAGCGAACACAGTCCCAGGATCAGAACCACTTCATACCAATGGCCTATTTCCACCAGGGCAAGATAGGGCCCGGAATATTCGGTCAAAAACCCCTTCACCAGTTCCTGGTGGGCATGATGGGAGGTGGAAAAGTCAAACGGCGACTTTCGGAGTTTTATGGTCAAGGCGTAGCACAGGGCTATATAGAGGAGAGGGAGACTCACAAGGAGAGGTTTTGTTTGGACCAGGATTTCAGAGATCCTGAAGCTGCCTGTCACAAGATAGATACCCACAAATGCCAGGATAATCAAAGGTTCGTAGGTCAGAATCTGGATAAGCTCGCGATTTGCTCCCAACTGGCTGTAAGGGGATGTGGTTGATAAGGCGCCGATGACCAGAAAAATCGCCCCGACCGCCTGAACAAAAAGGATCAAAAGCAGGTCGGACTGGAGGAAAAAAAGGACGACGGAAAGCATGGCCGCTGTGATATAGACATGGGCGCAAAACACCAGCCAGCGATTGACAACCATTCGCTCCTTTCCAAAAAGCTTTATCACATCAAAAAATGGCTGCCACACAGGCGGTCCATATCGTGACTGGAACCAAGCGGTCAATCGTCTGTCCACACCGGCAATCAAACCACCCAACAGGGGGGCTACAAAAACTCCGATAAAGACCATGATTATACCCTTGATCACAGCGACCCTCCTACCAGGAGTGCCAGAAGCATCCCTCCGAAAATGTTAACCCACACCGTCAACTTTTGATTGCCAAAGATGGATTCAAAATAGATGGCCCCGGACAAAACAGCCACCGGTTTTTTCATGGGGCCCTCAAATGACTCTGGATCCGTTGTTTGTGCACCACACAGGTAAGGGCCTGAAAGACGTGCCTTTCGTGCCTTTTTGGCGGCGTATACAGCGTAAATAAATCCGAGGGCAAGGATCAGCATAACCGGATAGAACAGAAATGTTCCTGTGGGATTTTCGAAAATCCCGGCCCGAATGGAAAAAGACGGGGCAGAGAGGATAGGAACGACCAGTTTTGAGTAGACCAGGGGTGCGCACAGGCTCAGAACCACTGCCCCCCATACGAGAACCAGAAGGGGGAAGCGTGTCAACAGACCCTGTTTTTCAGGTTCCACCTTTAACCCGTGAGGTGCACTAAGCAAGATCCCGGCCCACCTGGCCCAGTACACGACCATCATGGCGCTCCCCACGGCCAGCGGGAGTATCACAAAGAGATGTTTGGATGCAGCTTCAATCGCCATCCATTTGCTCAAAAGCACACCAAACGGGGGGAGCATCATGGTGACGATGCCGAGAACGGCGATAAGTGTTGTTCGGGGCATCCTGGCGTAAAGTCCCCGCATGACCTCAATATCGCGGCTCCCAATATGCTGTTCAATGTCTCCAACGCAAAGAAAAAGCAGGGCCTTTGAAAAAGCATGAAATATAATCAGCAGAATACCCGCAGTAATGGCTTCGGGGGTGTTTATCCCGGCACAGGCAAAGATGAGACCCAGGTTTCCGATGGTGGAGTATGCCAGTACTTTTTTGCCGTTGCTTTCTCTTATTGCCATGGCTGAAGTTGCCAGGAAGGCAAAAGCACCACTTACGGCCAGGGATTGGCTCAGAAATGTGCCGGCGTAACCGGGCGCAAACCGGAGCGCAATATATACCCCCGCCTTGACCATGGTGCTTGAATGCAGCAGGGCCGATGTGGGGGTGGGGGCAACCATGGCGCCCAAAAGCCAACTCTGAAATGGGATCTGGGCGGCCTTGACCATGGCGGCAAAACACAGCAACGCCAGCGGGGTCAACATGATGCCGCCCATGTGGCCTGCCTGAATTAGTTTTTGGGCATCAACGGTGCCCTGTATTACATAGGCCCAGATCATGGCTATTATGAAGGCGGCCCCGGCAACACAATTCATCCAAAGGGCCCGAACCGCATTATTGATGGCGGTCTCGTTTTGGTCGTGACTGATCAGCATAAAGGAGCCCAGAGTGGTTATCTCGAAAAACATGTACATAAAAATAATATTGTTGGATAGGACAAGACCGTTCATGGCCCCAATTATCACCACAAGAAAGGCGAAAAACTTTGGTTGTCTGGATTTTTTTAGCCCCTGATGTTCCTCGTGTTTATTCATGTACGGTATTGCGAATACACAAATCAGCGAACCCACAATGGATATTATGAGCACCATGATGAGAGAGAGGTTGTCGGCAAAAAACAAGGGAAAGTTCTCGGTGTGATCGACCATGAAAAGCTCAAAATAATCAAGGCATACAATCTGAAAAATGATGAGGATTTTGGTGAAGAGGTGTCCGTGTTTAAACGCGAAATATAACATGACAAAAAGAAGAAGGTCGTCTCCCCACAAGACCAGAAAATGGGTCGGGATGCCCAACAGTGGCGGAGGTGTGTGAGAAAAGGGACCTTTTATAAAAAGAATAATGGAGGCTGTGGCTATCAGACAGCCCATGGCAAGGACTATGAAGGAACGGACATGCCCGGACCTTATAATAAAACAAAGGGCTCCGGCAATAAACGGACCAAGAATCAGGACAAAAAGAATCGTATTCAGCATAACAACCCATGTTTTACAGCCCGGTGGCGTGCTGTTGCGACACAGGCAGATGTGTACTGCCCAAGAGACTCCTTGAAACCACCGTAGCATAGGGGAAGCAGATTTTTGTGTCAAGGGAGATGGCGGGGGTTGACGGGGTTTTGTTGTGAACCCCGCGGACTTATCGAAAAGGCAAAATCAATCAAAAAAAAGGCAGAGCCATTAAATGGCTCTGCCTGGGACAAAGGGAGGGAGATGGAGGGGTGTTTTTTAAGGTATGGCTTCCCGCGATGCCGTTATTCCCTTGGTAATTGATCTTTCCTCCTGGACGTTTAAAGATACTACAAAGAGAAGATGCACGCGCATCCGAGAAGCCGTACAAGTGCCAATGGCACTTAGGGTATTAACCACAAATTTTTTAAAGAGCGCAATAAAGAAGTTGATTAAACGGTTTCGCCATAATTTAAATGCAAAATCCTTGCCATTTCTTGGATGAAATAGATATTTATGTATTATCAGGTAGTTATATTGTTTTCCCGCAAAGACCTCTAAAAGTAGAAATGTGGTGCAGATACCACATTATGTCAAAAAAAACACTATCTTTGGGCCAGTCTTTGACGTTTTGCTTTACGGTTATGTCCGGATTATTTCTCTTTTCTGTCTATGTGGACAGGGGGAAGATCTTCGATGGATTTTTTGTCCATTTTGAGATAAACGCATTTGTCTTCGTATCTGTCGATCTGATCAACGGGGACGGAAACATCCTTTTTCCCCCAGAGATGACCTTCCCGCAAGACCAGATGGGTTATGTGGCCGCTTTTTTTTTCAACGAGAAACTCATCAACCCGCCCAACATGTCCATCGGAGGCGCAAACCTTTGCATTTTTTCGGACCGAGAACTCTCCAGGCGGGACTGCCTCGTGTTGTAAAATAGGGGGAACCCATTCCTGCATTGGCCACGCGAGGTATTCAGTACTCATAAAGGCAGGGACGTCCGAGGGAAGGAACTCTGTTTGCACAAATTCCTCCTGTTTCTGGAACTCCCTTTTGCTGATAGACAAAAAAACGGTATCGTGGGTACTTTCTTTTACCAAAGCCTCACTGAGCAACCGTTTTGACCCGACAAGGCCGTGTTCGCTCACCACCAGATGAGTGATGGTCTCCGTGGCTGGATTGAGTATTATATTTGTCAAAGTTCCAACCGGACCGTCCGAACATTCAACAGTTGCATCAAGCGGGATATCCATTTTTTGCCTCTGGTAAATTGTTTAGTCTATTCATTTCCGCTGCTCCCGAATCAGGCCTCTGGGTTTGCTCCGGTGCACATTTGTTGTCTTACTCAGCCCATATGAATTTCCCAGAGGGCAACCCGAATTGAACTATTCACACTCTTATAAAATTTCGATTTTAAAAGCAAGCGTTGAAAAGGATGACATGTGTTTTTTGGATTTAAAAAATAACTTTGGCGAATTGGCTCCCAACAAAGGCAGATTTTGACAGACTTCTACTTATGGTCTATAAAGAGGTCACAGGTGCCCCTAACATATCCGCTAGGTCCCCGAATGCGTTTAAAGCAAATAACACGCCGGACAATGGTATTTCCCCGCAAGGCCCTTATTTTGTTTGTCAAATACCCTGAGGCGGGACGGGTAAAGACCCGGCTTGGGAAAGCCCTGGGCCCGGAAGGGGCCGCGGACCTCTATCAGAAACTCCTCCGGCGTACCCTTGGAATAGCCTCGGATTTCAAACTCTCCCTGGACAATCAGGCTGACCCGGATTTGTTTATATTTTTTTCTCCGCCGGAACGGAAGGAGCTGTTGAAAAAAACCTGCCCCGGCCCCTGGAAATTTGTGTCTCAGATCGACGGACATCTGGGCCAAAGGATGGACGCGGCCTTTCGGGATGTGTTTGGCAGGCGATATGAACAGATCGTCCTTGTTGGGAGCGATATTTGTGATCTCAGGGTTTCTGATATTACGGATGCCTTTCGGCTTCTGACAAAAGGTGCGGCCGTCCTGGGCCCGGCTAAAGACGGGGGTTTTTATCTGATCGGATTAACCTCGTCATTTGGAGAGGTGTTCGGATTTGATTCCTGGTCCACTCCGTCTGTGTTTGAAAGGACCGTTAGATGTCTTGGTGAAGCCGGCCACACCGTCAAAATGCTCTCAGAGAGAAGAGATATCGATAAGACTGAAGACCTTATCCATGTTAGAAATCAGCCTTTTCTTTGTGATCAGGTATCAATCATAGTACCCTTTGTGGGAAAAGCAGTTCAGTTGGCCTGTTTGATCGATTTGATTGAGGCACAACTGTGGCCGGGCGATGAGATAATTATGGTCAGGGGGGACGTATTTCCGGAAATGGGACTAGGAGATATTACCCCTAACACACGGCTTTTGTCAGCACCCAGGGGAAGAGGGGCCCAACTCAGTCACGGTGCCAAATCCGGAAAAGGCAATCTCTATTGGTTTCTCCATGCCGATACCGTGCCGCCTCCAAATTTCGGATACCATATCAGAAAACTGTCGTTGGCCACTGATGCGGCCCTGGGTTGTTTTGAACTCAGTTACGGGACATCACGGTTTTCTCTCCAGCTCCTTGCCAGATGGGCCAACTTTCGAACCCGATATCTCGGGCTACCGTATGGCGATCAAGGATTTTTTTGCTCCAGAGAGGTTTTTGAAAGGGTAGGAGGCTTCAAAAAGCAGTATCTGTTTGAAGATGTTGACTTTGTAAGGGCTTGCAGCAAACTGGGGAAAATCATGGTTGTCCCTCAACCCTTACAGGCCTCCCCCGAAAAATATTTAATGAAGGGAATCTTTCGAACTTCGTGCAAGAATCATTTTCTGATGTTTCTTTATTTATTGGGCATGAATGACAGGCGGCTTTACTCCCTTTACTACGGGGGGCGTAGTGGAAGGGGACTGGGAGGGCTGGAACAAGGAGGTCTTTATGAAAACTGAAAACACAAAAATTGTCTGTACCATCGGTCCGGCGAGCAACTCAAAAAAAATTCTGAGAAAGCTCATCAAGGCCGGTATGAATGTGGCACGTCTAAATTTTTCCCATGGCTCGCATAAACAACATGAAAAAGTGATCCGTTTTGTGCGGGACCTTTCACAGGAATTAAACAAACCCGTGGCTATCCTTCAAGACCTTCAGGGACCAAAAATACGAATCGGTGAACTGCTAGGGGGGCACGTTGAACTCAAAAAAAACGAAAAATGGACCATAACCACACGCAACGTAAAGGGGAGACAGGGCCTTATTTCTACCACCTACCGACAGATCGTAAACGATCTAAATGCAGGGGACAGGATTTTGATAGATGATGGCCTCCTTGAACTAAGGGTATTGTCAAAAGACAAAACACACCTTTACTGCAAGGTCATTACCGGGGGCCTGCTGGGTGAGCACAAGGGGATCAATTTGCCAGGGGTCAGGACCAGCATTCCCTCATTGACAAAGAAAGATAAAGCCGATCTGGAAGTTGGCATAAAGGCGGGGGTGGATTATGTGGCCCTCTCTTTTGTACGGAGCGTAAAAGATGTCCTTGTATTAAAACGGTTTCTCAAAAGGAGAGGTGTTGATATTCCGGTTATTGCCAAGATCGAGAAGCCCGAGGCCCTGGTTGAACTCGAAGACATTTTGGATGCATGTGAGGGGATAATGGTGGCCCGGGGAGACCTGGGGGTGGAAGTCTCCCCCGAGAAGGTCCCTATGGCGCAGAAAAGGATGATCCGAATGGCAAATGAAAAAAGAAGGCTGGTTATCACCGCCACACAGATGCTTGAGTCCATGACGGATCATCCCCGTCCAACACGCGCCGAGGCCTCCGACGTGGCAAATGCCATCCTGGATGGAACAGATGCGGTTATGCTGTCTGCAGAGACTTCCGTTGGAAAATATCCGGTAGAATCGGTGCGAATGATGAAGAAGATCTCCAGGGAAACGGAAACAGACCTTCCTTCAAAACCCTATTCCGGTCACAGGGCCACCAACTTCCCGGATGCCATATCCGAGGCAGCCTGTCACTCAGCCGAGAGTCTCGGGTTAAAGGCCATTGTGGCCTTTTCCCAGTCGGGGTTTACCGCAGCCCTTATCTCGAAACACAGACCCCCGGTTCCAATCATAGCCTGTACCCCTGATGAGGAGGTTCAACGGCGTCTGGCCCTTTATTGGGGCGTCAGTGCAATGGTCATACCCCATTTGAGTGGTACAGATAAAATGGTCGAAACGGTTGAAAGTCTTCTTTTGGAGCGGCGGTTCGCAAGGAAGGGGGATAAGGTCGCTATCCTGGCGGGAACCCCCCTTATGATAAAGGGAACCACAAATATGATCAAATTGCACGTGGTGCAATAAATGAATCAGCCCTTTATCCTGTCTTTTTCGCTGAGCTTTAAACCTCTGAACCCGTGAATGGCCAGAGGCCTGGTTTTAATTTTTCAATTTCCATATTCGGGCGTGACTCTCCGAGGCATAGGATCTACAAGCCGGAGGCCTGAGCACGAATTTTCAATCAGGTATCATTCATGATGCTCCTATCTCGAAAATGGAATAGGTCCCCATGGCCTTGGCCACCAGCCGTTCATTGTTAAATATTTCTGATTCGAGGGTGGCCACACGCTTTCCCCGGTTGATAACTTGTGTCTTGCAGGTGAGTGAACCCGCAGATACGGGTTTGAAATAGGATATCTTTATCTCAATGGTTGCGCATGTCTCACCCTTCTTCAAAGTAGTATAGAGTGCACCGCCCATCCCGGTGTCAGCCATTGAATAAATAACCCCTCCATGAACGACCTTGTGAGGATTGAAATGTCTTTCTTCAACCTCCAGGATGCACTCGCTATAACCATCTTTGAGTTTTGAAACAGAGAGATCTATGAGTTCTGCAAACGGATGTTCCACCAACACCTCCTTGATCGTTTGTGACACGAATTTATCCTTATAAACAACAGGTGCGCTGCATGATAACATAGTTCGAGGAAAAGAAATAATCGTATTGCTTTTTTATGTGGTTTTAATCCTTGAAAAACCGGCACTCTCCCTGTCCACGACTAAACATTTGTCGTTTTTATAACCCCCATAGGTCGCAGGAAGACATATCATCAAAACCACAGCCGGCCCAGTTCACCATTTTATCAATTATTGCAATAGGTTCGGTTGACTTGATTGCCTTAAGTTAAATAATCAAGTATATTCAAATCCGTGCATCTCTCTGGGTGCAACGATTGATAAAACGCTATTTAGTGTCCGAACAAAAACCAGGATTTTTCGTTCAGACACTATTTAAGGAAAAGGGGCTCCAGATGGGTGGAAGTGGCTACATATCCAAATCATTTACAGAAGATGAACTTAAGGGATCTCTAAAGTCTGTTTGGGAGGGACACACTAAGGTGGACAAATACTCATGTAGG
>JAUVRS010000083.1 GCA_030597505.1 Desulfobacteraceae bacterium | reverse complement strand
GGGCACGAATGCCGGAAACTATCGGTGGAATCCCACTTATTCTCAATGCCCGGGAAACAAAAGAAAACCTACTCCTGCCGAAGTTCCAGCTGGAAGGGGGGAAACGGATCCCTTTACAATTATCTGATGGCACCGAACCAATAAAAAAAGCTCTACCTCTTTATGAATCCGGTCTTCCCGAGGGGGGGAATTCCGCGGACATCAGCGGCCAGGCCATCTGGGCTGACGGGTATTGGGTTCTCGAACTAAGCAGAGCTTTGCAGACCTCCGACAAACTGGATGTGCAGTTTGATCCCTCAAAAAAGAACTACCCCTTTGGTCTGGCCATCTGGGATGGTGATAACGGTGATCGGCATCAGGTGGCGACTATTGTCATACTTCGTTTTACGCCCGGTGTAACGTCCAGGTAAAATCGTAGGTGTCAAGGAATTGGTCATCCCTTGATTTGTCCGGCTCCTGTGGTTACATTAAAAACTTAGAAAGTTTTTTAGCATAAAAAAGAAAAAGGAACTCTATTATGGGGAAAAAGAAAAAGGGAACAAAAAAAGGGAAATCTGCAGGGTATACACCTAAATCAGCTCAAAAAGGGTCGCAACCAAAAAAAAAGTCTAGGTACCCTTTTATAGGTTTAATTGTTGGTGTTGCATTGCTCATCTTTGGGGGATATTTCTTCTATCAACGAGAAGAACCCAAACAGCCCGTCCATGAACGTGCAAATTTGAAAAAAGAAAATATCCGTCTTCGGGAGACAAGACAGACCCTTTCGCCTCAACGGTTTAAGGGGAAGGCCAGAAAAGCCTATGAGATAGCTCGCGCAATACCAGAGGTGCTTGACCGCCTCTATTGTTATTGCCGATGCAAGGAAAATTTTGGTCACAAAAACTTGCTGAGCTGTTATGTGGATACCCACGCATCCACATGAGGCGTGTGTATGGATGAGGCGCAGTTGGCGTCTCGAATGCACGCACAGGGGGCATCCGTGGCGGAAATCCAAAATGAAATTGACCGAAAATTTGGCAGCTAATCTCTGTTGTCTTTAATCAACTACCCCGCGGCAACACGTTGCCGCCTCCTGCGGCCCGAGAAATGTACGTGGTCTTCCCTAGAAGAAAACGTCTGTGGAATTGACGTTTTGTCGAGGAGTTTAATAGTGAAGCGAAGTTTTGTTTTTTTATTAACTTTTTTTATGCTGGTGCCCGTGGCTGCTGGTTTTGCACAAACCCCGGTTAGGGCCATTGACACACTTGCTGTAGAACTTTGGCCTGACTATGACAGAAAGTCCGTCCTTGTTATGTTGACCGGCACACTCGCGAGTGACACAAAATTTCCTGCCGCTGTTACCCTGCCTATACCTGAAACAGCCCAAATCAATGCTGTTGCACGTATTGATGGAAGTGATGGCCACATGAAAGATGATATTGCTTTCAGCCGTAACTCCGCTGGTACGCTGACACTTATCATATCGGACTTACGTTTTAGGGTGGAGTATTATGTCCCGTACACCGTCGATTACAACCAGCGATCTTTTGACTTTACCTGGCTGGCCGATCTATCCGTTAAAAAACTTCAATTGACAGTGCAGCGACCCATATCGGCGAGTGTCCTTAATACCGAGCCTGCCGCTGAAAATATCGTAAAAGGTGAGGATGGGCTCAATTATTACACTTTCTCCACACAAAATGTCCCGGCCGGAGAAACGGTTTCACTACACGTGGGTTACACAATGACCGTCTCCCGATTGTCGGTTGAAAACCTGCCTCCTCCAAAATCTGATAATCAAAAACTCGGATTGCCCGCCGCGTCAACCGCCGGTTCCCGCTTTAACTGGGGTCTTGTCATTATTTTTATCGGTGGTCTTATCGTAGTCGTTTCCCTGGCCTGGCATCTTGCCTCCCGCCGTTCTTCGTCTCGCACTCCCAACCCTGTTGATACACAAGTTGAGAATCGATATCGTCGTAGTTTCTGCTCCAATTGTGGGGAACAAGTGAATAAAGGCGACAAATTTTGTGGCGGCTGTGGCACCAAATTATGAAATGTCCGTTTTGGCCCGCAAGGATGAGACAAGATATTCTCTCGCCCGGACCTTGACCAAACTATGGTATTTTGAAAAAGTCTTTTTAGAAGAAGAATACGCATTGAGGAGTATGGAATGGTTGATAAAAAGACCGATTTCATCTTGATTGTAGGTGGCGGAATTGCGGGTCTGACCACGTCCCGGGAGTTGAACTCAACGGGTATTACCGCCCTTGTGATAGAAAAAAGTCCTTTTATTGGGGGCCATGCCGTCAATATTACTTGCAAGGCTACGGACAGGTGTATAAAATGCAATGATTGCCTTGTTGAAGGCATTTTGAGAGATATTTCCGTAAATGAGGGACTTTGTATCAGAACGAGAACTACGCTTACAGACGTAGAAAAGATAGGAAATCGATTTTGTGCATCTTTTAGCTCAGATCCCCAATTGATTGACCCCGGAAAGTGCACAAACTGCGGGCTGTGCTATGAAAAATGCCCTGGGGTTGAAAGAGGTGCCATCATAAGAGCTCCTTCCCCTAACATCCATCCGTCTTACGCAATCGACCCGTTCAAATGTGACCATTGCCGGGACAAAAAAAACAGGATCTGTCAAGCGGTTTGCCCCGAACATGCTATCGAACTGGATGGTGAGAAAGAATCGTGGTCAAAGGAAGTCGATGGTATTGTTCTGGCAACCGGCTATGAACCCTTTGACCCTGAAGAAATCGCTCGATACAAATACAGTGGTTTTAGTAATATGATTACGGGAATGGATCTGGAAAAAACGCTCA
Source organism: Desulfobacteraceae bacterium (assembly GCA_030597505.1). Taxonomy (GTDB): domain Bacteria; phylum Desulfobacterota; class DSM-4660; order Desulfatiglandales; family Desulfatiglandaceae; genus JABMQV01. The sequence goes on along the minus strand of JAUVRS010000083.1, from coordinate 6,362 downwards.
GGTCCGAGGGGAGCATAGTCAGAACATCCGACGGCGTTCAACCTGAAAAGATGGCTTTTGTACAATGTGTTGGGAGTCGTGATAGCAGGCTTGGTCACGAATTCTGCTCCAGGGTCTGTTGCGGTTACGCCTTGCGAATGGGTCTGAGGCTTGTCTATGACAACCCGGAGATTGACATCACGGTGTTTTACATGGATATTCAAAATTTTGGAAAGGACTTTGATCGATATTTCCAGGAGGCCAGGGATCATATGAGATTCCTGAGGGGGCTTCCGGGTGATTTTTATCAGGGGGACAATGATAGTATTTCCGTAAACTACTATAATGAAGATAGCGGAAGAACCATTTCAGAGGACTTTGATATGGTAGTCCTGTCAGTGGGACTCATGCCTGGCAGTTCAAACAATTTTTTTGCTGAAACACTTGGCCTCAATGTCAATGAAGACGGGTTCTTAGAGATAAAAGAAAAAATGAGAGACAAGGGGATTGTCGTTGCCGGGACAACGGAGGGGCCCATGGATGTTTCCGAGTCCATCAGTCATGCAAAACGGGCGGCCTTTGATATGTCAAAATTCCTTGGAATGGTTTCAAAATAACATTTGGACAAGATGGACAAAATAAAGAATTCTACACCTAAAGATATCCCTGTATCCAGGAGGGTGCTTATACTCGGTCCCGGCGCGGTTTCAGTTTTTGCCGCCAGGGAACTGACAAAAATGGGGTACGAGGTCATATTGATAAGCCCTTCTAAAAATATGGCAGGAAACCCCAGGGTTTATGGTGCTGAAAAATCTGAGACCACAGCTGTTGCGCCAGCTCTGATAGAAGAGAACGGGGATGATCGCCTCCGGATATTGCCCTCAACTGAAATTTTGGAATTTGGGGGATATCCTGGGAACTTTAAGATAAAAATTCAAGATAAAGAAAATAGGGACGAAATTGTTGAGGCTGGGGCAATAATCCTGGCAAACGAACCTTTTTTGAAAACAGGGTTTGACAACTGGGGGATCAAAGAAAGCGAAACTGTCAGGTCCCTTTTATGGTTGGAATCTGCCCTGTCTTCCTCTGAAGACTGTTTTATATCTCAGGATTTACCATTAAAAACTGTTTTCATATGCGGCTTCAAACACCACTCAACCCCTTTTTCTCAACAAAGGGCTATTAAGGCCGCTGTCAAACTGGCAAAAGAAAAGAAAAATGAAGTCCTGTTTATAACAGAACATTTTAAGGTTGCCCATTTAGGCATGGAAAGGCTGACCCGAATTGCTCGAGAGGCGGGCGTTCTTTTTGTAAAGTTGTCAGAGACTATCCCTGAGATCAAAAATAAGGATAATAAAACCACTGTCATCTATCATGATGAAACACTTGACCAAAAGATTAAAGTAGAGCCGGATTACCTTGTTTTGGAAGAGGCCTATGAGGCCCCTGACGGGAATACGTTATTGGCCAAAAGACTCGGGGTAAATTTGGACACCAACGGGTTTCTGCAGGGGGATAATATCCATAACCAGCCGATTTACACCAATCGTAACGGAATTTGGGCCATAGGACCAGCAAAGGGGCCTGTTTCTCTGGAAGAAGGATTTGAAGAGACAAAGGCGGCTGTGTTGGATATCCACGGGTTGGTGGGACAGGGAGACTGGGTTGAAGCAAAGGGGCGGGTGATATTTGATGAGAGAAGATGTGGCGAATGTCTCACCTGTTACCGATTATGCCCTCATAGCGCCATATCCTTTGAAGCCAGACCCATATTTCACGAGTCCGCCTGCAGGGCATGCGGCATTTGCGCAGCAGGATGCCCGGGGGATGCCATTCAGATTGCACATTTTATTGACGATGAAATAGATACGCAGATAGAAGATGCGATAATTACTGAGTGTGAACAGAAAAAAGAAAGCGGTTTTAGAGTTATTGTCTTCTGTTGTGAGAATTCGGCTGTCGAGGCGGCGCGAATTGCCGCATTTAAAGGTTTTAAACTTCCTCGTGAGATTAAGCTTATCACGGTCCCTTGTGCGGGAAGGGTGGATCTGAGTTATCTTTTAAAGGCCTTTGAGTCCGGCGCGGATGGGGTTGCCGTCTTTGGATGTCACCATGAAAGCTGTAAGTCGGTTATGGGGAACACCCTGGCCAAAAAGAGGGTTGAACTGATAAAGGGGGCCCTGGAAGAAGCCGGCCTGGAGAAGGAACGTCTTTTTTTTGGCAGCATGGCCCCGGGTATGGGTTTTGAATTTGAAAAGATAGTTACTGAAATGGAAAATACGATCAGGGCTTTGGGTCAGAGCCCTTTGCAAAAGACAGCTGATAGATAGTGCCTGAACGAAAAACCCTAGTTTTCGTTCGGACAATAAATAAGGTTGGGATATGTCTGATTTAAATTTAAAAAGTGCTGATGCGACATTTATCCATGAGTTGACTGAACAGCCTGGTGGTGAGAAGGTACGGGCCTGCTTCACCTGCAAAACATGCAGCGCAAGTTGTCCCATAACCGCGGTCAACGAAACATTTAATCCCTTACGGATTATCCGGTTGGCTTTGTATGGTTTTAGGGATCAGGTACTCGGAAGTGATTTTATATGGTTGTGTTCGAGCTGCTATTCCTGCCAGGAGAGATGCCCGCAGGGAGTCTGTATAGCAGACTTTATGACGCTGCTAAAGAATATGGCCGTAAAAGCAGGATATGCTCCGACAGGAATTCGGGCGCAAAAAAATCTTGTTACAAAAGATGGCCGAATCTATCCTTTGGATGATTTTGATAATAAAAAAAGAAAGAAAATAGGACTGCCCCAGTTGCCCACGACATGTGAGGTAGTAAAAAGGCTTTTCCCGGAAGAATGAAAAAGTTAGACACGGACACATACGGATAAACGCAGACACCTTCTCTATCAACAAGACCGGATACTCAAGTCTTTGTGTCTGGGGTTAACAGTGAAATGAGGTTATAGATGAAATACGCCCTTTTCCTGGGATGCACAATACCCGCAAGAGGCAGGAATTACGAGCTTTCGGCCAGAAAGATCGCGCAACCGTTGGGTATTGATATTGTGGATATTGAAGATTTTATCTGCTGCGGGTTTCCAGTAAAGACATCTGACATGGATGCGGCGATGCTTCTGGGCGGTTATAATCTCGCCCTGGCACAACAGCAGGGGCTTGACATGTGTACATTATGCAGTTCATGCACCTCGGCGTTGACGGAAACAGCGCATCATTTGTCGGAAGACCGGACAACTCGAAATTTGATCAATAAACGGTTGAACAAAGTAGGGTTGCAGTATGAGGGTCATGTCAAGGTCCGACATTTTGCCCGTGTGCTTTTTGAGGAAGTCGGGGAAGCGGAGATAAAGAAACACATCAAAAGAGATTTGAGTGATCTGAAGATCGCCATCCATTATGGATGTCATTATCTCAAACCTTCTGAAATATACGATGGGTTTGACAACGCGGAAAACCCAAATACCCTTGACACACTTATTGCCCTAACGGGTGCTGAGGTGGTTGACTATCCGGGGAAAAATCGATGTTGCGGGGGGCCTGTTCTGCCGGTCCATGAAAAGACAGCCATGGCGGTTACCAAACAGAAGCTCGATGATATCAAAACAGCCGGTGCCGATGCCATCTGTCTCATATGCCCGTTTTGTTCCGTCATGTATGACGGGAATCAGAAAAGCATTGAGTCGGAATTTGAAACCGAATATAATCTTCCCGTTCTTTACCTGCCCCAACTGCTCGGTCTGGCTATGGGGTATGACCGCAAGGAGCTTGGTCTTAATATGAACGTGGTGAAGACAAAAAAATTATTGGCCGGATATTTTGAGAAAACGTAAGTTCTCAATAAGTTCGGACGCCGTTGGGTTCAGCTGTTTCTGTCCGGCGCTCTCTAAACCAGCCGTCGTAGTGTGGCTGATATTTGGGCTTCCGGCTCGTAGGGCCTCCAGCTCGGAGAGGTTTTGACGAAAGCACGGAAAAGCCAATAAGACATCGGTTTTTGAGATTTTTCTTTGGTTTGTTTTCATTTTGTTTGGATGGCTTCCATTCCAGCCAATGCGCTAGCGTTATTGCGCCGAACTTTTAGTACTCCTCTAAAATTCTTTACTGCTTCCTTTTTTCTGCCCATACGCAAATATGTCCATCCCAGCCCGAGGTTCATTTCAATGTCACTGGGATACGATGCAATAACATTACGGTATTGCTTTTCTGCCGCCTCATAGCGGGCTTGTGAGAAAAGTGCATAGGCCAGTCTTCTGCCGGCCAGATAGTTTTTCGAGTTGGATTTCAAGATCTTCCGGGCTGTGGCCTCTGTATCACCCCACCGTTTCAAGGCCATAAGTGGCAACATGAGCCCAAGTTTGGGCTCAGTGGCACTGGGGGCAAGGGAGATGGTCTTTTTGTAGTAACGAAGGGATTCTTGGTAGTCTCCGTTCAAGTAGTTCAGCCAGCCTGCCCGTAGTGTTGCAATATAATTGGCCTTCTCCATTTTCAATATTTTCAGGACGGTGTCAAGAGATGCTTCATATTTTTTTTGTGCTTCATAAGCGAATGATTTCTCAAAATAAACGCTGATTTTGTTATAAGTTTGGCCGCCATATAGGGGAACTGACAGACCCAGGAGTATGATTGAGAAAACCAGGATAAATGCTATTCCCTTTGTTTTTATTGTACATGTCCGCAAAAAATCAATTACTATGTAAGTCATGATTTCTCCAAAATAATTTCTCCACAGTGTTCATATTATAGAAATACCTATTGCCCATCGGTACTGGAACCGTAGGCACAGAACAGAAATATCTTATTTGTCATATTTTACTTAAATCGGTTTTATCACTCCGAGTAAGTTCAAACAAAACTTCCTGCCCGGCTTTTGCAGTGACGGAAATAAGCCCTTTCTGCAATTCAAAAATCGATAAACACCTGATTCTTTTAAGCCTGTTGGGTGCAAGCAACCCTGAGGCGTTCAGGATGGTCTCAACGGAGATCTCATTTCCCACTCTAAGAAGATGTGACGAGGAAGAAAGCCTCACAAAAGAAAAAACGGGCTCAGCCAGATCAAATAGAAGCCGGGCAGGTTTTGAGAGAATCATGTCACCCGGCAACTCATCTTTCCAATGTACACGCCCCGTCGTCATGGGGAGGCGTGGCACAGCCAAAAAGAACCAGTGAAGTCCTACATTACGTGGCCCTTCATAATCGAGAAACAACAGCACCTTTCGGTTAACAAAAAAACGGATTCGGGCATTCTGTTCTCGACATATCAAATAACGGTTTCCCAAAAAATCAATATCTGTTTCCCAGATTTCATCCCAGTCCTTATCCGGACATCGGGCGTTAAAAGTCAACGAGCGGCCGGTATAAAAAAATGCAGTATCAAAGACCTCGCTTTCTGTTTGAAGCGGGCTGATTCTCTCACCCGTAACAGGGCATCCGTGTGTCTGATAAAAAGCCGTCTCCCCTCCCATCCTTACGTAATGCATCAATTCGGAAGGGATGGTGGGCGCTCCGATTTCATGGCTGGTCTGTACCTGAAAGTGAAGATGTGGGAAAGGTGATCGACCGCTGTTTCCAACCTTTCCTATCATTTGGCCATAGCGTATTGTTTCCCCTTCATTGACAGCGATACTTCCCATCTTAAGATGACAGAGGGCAGAGTAGACATTGTCATAATGCCACATGATCACGACATTTCCCCAGTTGTTTTCCGTGTCAACCTGGCCCACGGGATTGTCCTCGATATGATTCATCACAGTAACCACCTTACCATCAGCGGGAGCAAAAACAGGCATGTTAAAGGAATAGAAGTTTTCCAGAATCGAACCCCCTTTTCTGTGTCTCTCCCCGTCCTCGTCAAAGATTTCAAAATCCCATGCGTGCCTCCAGAGACTTTTATGAGTATGTTCACCATCGAATCCCTGGGTAATCGTCCAAACACCGCTAACCGGGAGGTCAAAGACCGGGACTTCACCGCTTACAAATCTGGATCTCGCATTTTTATGACGTTTAAGATTCTTCTCCGGGCTGGTTTCAGGCACTGCAATTGTCTTAAACCGGGAGACGATTCCCCTGTGTTTGAGAGCATAAATGATAAAGCTTGTCGTTACCACAAACGGGAATGCAAGCGCTGGGAGCTTCAACGGCTGAAGTAGAAATGTCGATGCTGCGGCAATAACGGCACATATTGCCCCACTGCTGGCTGCGAGAAAAAAGGACGCAAATCCTGGAACAGACCAGATTCCGCCAACCGCGATGGCGGTGAGGGCAAAGTTAAATCCGATAAGCCCGGTGGTCAGGTTTGATGGGTTCCCTTTGAGAAGGATATATATAACACTTCCCGACGTGAGACCAATCAGGGCAAGAATAAAGGCCTGTCT
>JAUVRS010000154.1 GCA_030597505.1 Desulfobacteraceae bacterium | reverse complement strand
GGCAGCAAGAAAGGTCTCTTGAACCAGGTCTTCGGCAACCATCCGATTCTGGACTCTCGCAAAAGCGTATTTGAAAAGCTGATCCCCGTAAACATCCACCCACTTTTGTGGGTCTGTGAGGTCGCCTCTTCTCTCGGTTTTTTTTATCACAATATCCTCTGAGAGAAACTGAAATTCTTAAAGTGGCTCCAGACAAGGAGAAAGTACTGGCGTGCTGCGGCAAATTGAGCATTTTTCAAAGGCACCCTCCATCATTCTGATGGACGGTCCTGTATTTCCATCAAACGGCCGAATTCCGGAGGAAGCTCTTCTATCGCCTCCGTGAAGGTCTGGACGGTTTTCAACAGCCGGGCGAACATCATGGCCAGTCCGATGTTTTCGCCCAATATCAGGAGAGAGTCCACATCCCGATCGGATATGTCCCAAGGCTCATGGTGATACAACCGCAATACCCCAATCGCCTTCTGGAGGAAGAAAATGGGCATGGAAACGATGGCGGCCACGCCCTCCTGGACCGCTACTTCCGGATATTGAAGCCGATCCGACTGGGAGATGTCCGGGATGATCACCGGTTCCCCACTTAAGATGCAGCCCACACTCTTGTCTGCCTTGAGCGGTCCTTTGGAAAGATAATTAGTGCTGAGACCAAAAGAGGCCAGGAGTTCCAGTTCCTCTGCATCGAGGTTCAGGAAAAAGATGGAACAGCCCTTGATCTCCAGCGCGGCCACCAGAAGCTGAGTCAGATGGTTCAGCATGATGGCGAGATTGTGCGATTCGGCAATTGACCTTACAACCACCTTGAAAATATCAATCGTTATCTTATCCTCTTTAGCCATAACTTTCTCCTTCACGGTATAGAAAGACCTTCCCCAGTTTGTTTCATCCCCTGCCGCCTCCGTGGTCCACCCCATCCGGCGGGAGGCAGGGTCAGGATTTGAGCGCAACCTGAAGTCGGCGCAACGGTCAGGTGATAATGACGATCTCCGTGTTCACTAATTCTGAGACGAGCGCGTCATGGACTTTTCTTCTGAAAGCACGCGAGGCCTTTTTCGGTTCCTGTGAAATAATGACAGTATCGTAGTTCCCGTTTCGTGCCGCCTCCACAATCTCGGCACCGATGTTTTTTGTCCCCGGCTTCGACTGGTAGTCGATCTGACTTTCATGAAAGTCATTTCCGACCAGGTCTTCTTTCACGCGTTTCAAGTCCATCTCCTTTTCCCTCACTTCCCCCCACATGGACGCAACGGTGGTCTTGAGCCTGGCCAAAGACGGGCTTGAATATCCGTCCAGTTCAGGAAGAGGGGTGTACACGTGGAACAGCGTGATGAAAACCCGGTCTTGGCCCGCAAACGTCCGCATCACGTAGTCAAGTGCCTTTTGATCGTAATCGGTGAAATTGAAGGGCACAAGTACTCGTTTCTCAACCATTTCTTGCTCCTTGTTCTGTTCAGGTTGTTACAGCATATGTTGGAAGCTCCCAGGGTAGGCCCCGTGGGGGCGCATGAATTTATCGGTCTTGAAAGCGCAATTACCCGAACGGGTTGAGAATCAAAAGGGTATTATTGATACTAAATCAATTCTTCTAATAGCAATTATGGAGAAATTCCGATTGTGAGTCAAGAAAAAAGGAATCGCACGCCAGCCCCCGCCCTTGTTGGGTTTTTTTACGATGTGGTGGCTTGAGGCCATTGGGTTAAGTTTTTCGGGATGTTTCAGGTGGCGCTTTAGAACCTTCCCTTTGTCAGGCTTCGTCCAGGTACTCGGACCATAGCTGGCTCCGCAAATGACCAATTTCCGTGAACTTTGCTTCCAGGACATCCATAACGCTGGGATCACCCCTTTTTATCTCCTCTTCCAGATCAGAGCAGATGTATCGATGGCAGATAAAGGGCCTGGATTTGGAATCAAGGTTACACCCGGATGAACCCAAAAACCAGCAACCTTTTTTGGTCATTGCCTCCCTTCTCCACCTTTGCTTTCGCCCCGACAGTCTGAGGAAGAGAATATCTTTCTCGCTAAAAAGATAATGGACCCTGGTGCAGCAGGGAGCTTTGCACTTGAAACACAGCCGCACCACATATTCGCTCTGCAGGGCTGTCACTTCAGAGATCAGATTTTCTATTTTGTCCACAGTTTCTGGGATCATGCGAGGGATTGCCTCTTCTCAATACAAGCGTATAACCTATTGCGTTGTCTACATCGTTATCGCCAAAGAGTTCGTTCGGCCGCTTTTGGATATTTTTCTTGAATGTCAGATAGTCAACCCATAATATGACAGTTCTCAATAAATTCGGGCACCTTGGGGTTCGGCCGTTTTTTTCCGGCGATCTCTACACCAGCCGTAGCAGCGTGGCCGATAGTTGGGGTTTTGCCCGGACTTATTGTGAAATTGCATATTTAAAACTATCAAGGAACCGGTTATAAAAGGTATCATAAACCAAGTTGATTTTGAAGCGACCAGTAAAGATCCGGGTCCTCCAGGCTCGGATCTTTACCTGCTTGGCCGTTGTTCTCTGGCCTGTCCATATTTGAGAGGGGGATATCATGTCTAACCAGGAGATCTGTTTTTTGACGGCCGTAGAGTTAGCCCACCGCATCCGTGCCAGGGACCTTTCCGTCAGGGAAATAATGGAGGCTCATTTAGCCCAGATCGAGCGTATCAACCCGCAGGTGAACGCTATCGTCACGCTCTTGCCTGAGCAGGCCATGGATCAGGCCGTTGTTGCCGACAACGCGCTTGCCCGCGGAGAGGATGTGGGGCCGCTACACGGGCTTCCGGTAGCACACAAGGACCTGCACCTAACCAAAGGCATCCGCACCACATTCGGATCCCCCATTTTTAAGGATTTTGTGCCGGAGCAGGACGCCCTCATCGTGGAACGTCTGAAACAGGCCGGGGCTATCACCATCGGTAAGACCAACACCCCCGAGTTTGGGCTCGGTTCTCAAACCTTCAACGAGGTCTTTGGGGAAACCTGCAATCCCTATGATGTCACCAAGACCTGTGGCGGCAGCAGCGGTGGGGCGGCTGTGGCTTTGGCCTGTGGAATGCTGCCCATCGCGGATGGCAGTGACCTGGGCGGTTCACTCCGAAACCCAGCCAACTTCTGCAATGTGGTGGGCTTTCGTCCTTCTCCCGGAAGAGTCCCGGTATGGCCCAACCTGGTGGGCTGGTTTCCGTTGGTGGTGCAGGGTCCCATGGCCCGTACGGTGGAGGATACTGCGCTTCTGTTAAGTACAATCGCGGGGCCCGACCCGCGTTCGCCCATCGCCATCACCGAAGAGGGAAGCCTGTTTAGACGCTCACTGGAGCGTGATTTCAAGGGGGTGCGGATCGCCTGGAGTCGTGATTTTGGGGATCTGCCAATGGACCCCCGTGTGACAGAGGTCATTGACGGACAACGGCACGTTTTTGAATCCCTGGGTTGCGTGATAGAGGATGGGGAGCCCGATTTCACGGACGCAGATGAGGCCTTCAATGTGTGGAGGGCCTGGCGCCTCGAGGTCAACTTTGGCGAACTGATGAAGACCTCGCGGGATCAGATGAAAGACGACGCCATCTGGAATATCGAGGAGGGTGTAAAATTGAGCGGCCCGCAGATCGGGCGGGCGGAACGCAAGCGTACGGAACTGTATCACCGCGTACGAGAATTTATGGAAACCTATGAATTTCTGATCCTCCCCGTAAATCAGGTGCCCCCCTTTGATCTAAAGCAGCGCCACGTTGAAGAGATCAACGGGGTGAAAATGGCCACATATCTCGACTGGATGAAATCCTGCTATTACATCACTGTCACCGGCCACCCCGCAATCTCGGTACCCTGCGGCTTTACACCCGAAGGTCTTCCGGTGGGTGTCCAGATCGTGGGGCGGCACCAGGACGATTGGGGTGCGCTGCAGTTGGCCTGGGCCTTTGAACAGGCCACGGGCTTTTGGCGTCAAAGACCGCCAATGGCCTCATGAAACAATCAAACAAACACCGGTAAAAGAAAAACCGCGCAGGGTCGCATCTTAATTATTACTATCTAAGATGGGCGACCCCAGTACACTTTGGCAAAAACACCAAAAAATCGATCTTGAAAAATACTTGGAAAAATCGTCAGTTAGGACCGGTCCCTATTGAATGTTGTCACATGTCAAGGCCTGATCCCGTTCTCTCCGCTTTTACATGACAATCCTTACCCCCGTATCTGTTTTTCCCAGAATTCTTTTTCGTCCTCTCTCCAGTTCGGACCTGTAAATATAACATCAAAGGAAGTGCCCAGCCTATCGAACCACCTGACCCACGGGTTTTTATTCTTTTCTTTTGCCTCTAACACATCTGCGACAAAAGTAGAAATCCTGTTTATTTCATCTTTGGGTACATAATAGGCGGCCCCATTTTCAGCGGATTTCTTAAGGCTTTCTTCGGTTAGCGCATGAGCGGTCAACATGAGGGCTGGAATTCCCTTTTTATTTGCAATTTTAAGGAGCTCAAAGCCTTTTACGCCCATGATATCCAAGACTGCGATGTCGTACTCATAACGTTCAATAAAACCCTTGGCTTCCTCAAAGGACTGGGCAACATCAATCTTACCAAGTTCAAGAAGCTCGGTTAATAAATCAAGAATATCTTTCTCATCATCGACAATAAGAATTCTTTTTCCCATTATTACTTTTCCTGGATCCATTTGAAATTCTCCTTAGGGCATACGCAGGCCCTGGCTATAGTTAGTGTCTGTACGAAAACTGTCTTTTTCGCCCATATCTGCGTCAGACTCAAATTTTAATCCTCGAAATACTCAACGTATTCCTGTAGTTAAAATTATCGTCTTCCTTGATCTGAACAAAAAATCCTAGTTTTCGTGCGGACACGCACAGGCAGGCATCAATGCGGGTTTGACGGGGCACGCGCTTCAAATGCCGCTTTCGCACCTGCTTATCATCAAACAAACAACGTCCCCTTGTCCCCACAAGACTGAGGTTTACCATAGGCCTTTTTAACCCGTCAGTTGGAGTCTAAGGATGTCTTTCATGAGTTTAAAATGGCTATCAAGTGAATAAATTTTACAGTGATTTTGTTTTGCGTTTTGGGCAACTATTAGATCAGGAATGCCAATTCCATTTAAACCGTTTTTCAAACATTTGAATTGGAACTCAATAATTTGATCCCAATTTATGGATAATTCTAACATTTAATGCATATAATGTCAACTTTTTGGCAACTAACGCAACCAATCAGTCACGCAGCTTTTTTGCGTCGGCTGAATTGCCACTGGGGAGTTGCCGATCTCCGGAAGCGAGGGAGTCCGTCGACCGAATGTGGACCGTTCCGCCATCAGACGAGCGGTACAAAGGGCAGGGAATGATGCGAACCTGATTGCAACCGCGGGCACGATTCTGGAGCCGCTTGAACCTTAAACGAGCCAACATCGAAATAACGTTCTCTTTCACATAAATTGGTTCGCATACAAACTAATCTTGGTAAAATGTGGATTCAATATTAATCTAGGTAAGTCAGCATTGAGATGGAGGTCAGAAATTGCCTATTTTTCCAATTCTTTCTTAACAGCAACCCCTATCTTTTCCAGTGTGTAAGGCTTTTTTATGTATTTGCCTGCTCCTAATTCTTGAGCAATATCTACCTCTTTTGTTTTGGCATACCCGCTTGCGATGACAGCCTTTTGGCCGGGACGAATCTTTATGATCTGCTGGTAAGTCTCGCGCCCGTTGATCCCTTTGGGCATGACCATGTCAAGGACAATCAGGTCTACGGTGTTTTCCTTGATATATTCAATGGCCTCTTCACCACTTGAAACCGCTTCAGGATTGTACCCAAGCTTGGTCAACATCCCACATGCGATCTCCCTTTGCCTCTCCTCATCGTCAACCACCAGGATCTTCTCTCCATGTCCGAGATAATTTTCAAAAGGGGTCTTTTCCTTCTCGTCAGAAACTTCCTTCCTGGTCACCGGAAAGTAGAGCTCAAAGACCGTTCCCTTCTCACTGCTCTCTACGTTGATGTATCCCTTATGGTCCTGGACCGTGTTCCAAACAACAGCCAAGCCCAGACCTGTACCACTTCTACCCATTACCTTCTTTGTATAGAATGGCTCAAAGATCTTCTCAAGGTCTTTGGGAGTTATACCAGAACCATCGTCCGAGACGCTCAGCACGGCATACTCGCCGGTGCGGATACCTGCATACCCCTTTAAGGGCTCATCCAGATAGCGGTTCATACTTGATATGGTAACTGTGCCAGTACCCTCAATGGCCTCAGATGCGTTAACAACCAGATTCATCAAGGTCTTTTTGATGTGGGTGGGGGAACCGCTCATGTTCAAAAGGTCGGGGTCCAGTTCAGTCTCGAAATTAACAAATGAGTGCGTCTTGTCCAATTTCTGGTATTCAGGAGATTCCAAATATTCAGTGACAATGGTGTTGAGGTTCAGGGTTTCCTTTCCCGTTGCTACCCCTCTCGCTATGGTCAGCAGGTCTTCCACCACATCGGCAGCCCGCATCCCGGACTCCTGTATTGTCTTTATGGGCTTCCTAAGGGGGCTGTCTTCAGGTAAATCCATTAGGAGT
>JAUVRS010000337.1 GCA_030597505.1 Desulfobacteraceae bacterium | reverse complement strand
GGACGGGGACAGCGCATCCAGTACCGAGATCTATGGCCTGCTTTCAAGCCTCTCACGGATTCCTATCAGGCAATATATAGCCGTTACCGGTTCTGTGAATCAAAAGGGAGAGGTCCAGGCGATCGGCGGCGTCAACCAGAAGATAGAGGGCTTTTTTGACTGCTGCCGAAAAAAGGGATTGACCAAAAAACAGGGGGTTATGATTCCTGAAAGCAATGTAAAGGACCTGATGCTCAGAAAGGATGTGGTCGAAGCCGTAAAAACAGGCGAATTTCACGTATATCCCGTAAAAACCATAGATCAGGGTATTGAAATCCTCACCGGGACCGATGCCGGGGAAAGAAAGACCGATGGCACCTATCCCAAAGGGACGGTCAATTTTCTGGTTGACCAGAAACTGAAGGAATTGGCAGAAGGACTAAAGAGCTTTGGAGAAAAACCGGAAAAGGAGGAAGAAAAGTCAAAAGGGGCCAAAAAGGGCTCGGGCAAGAAAAAGAAGAGTTGATGAGCATTCATGAGATTTTTCTTTCAAGCCCTATAGAGGAGAAAATCGTCTGGGCCGAGACTTCCTATCAAGCGTTCAAGGACCATTTTCTCAAAGACAAGGCAGTCCTTGACGGGTTGGAAGAGGTAAAAAACGCAATTTATGTGTCCCGCCGGAAGATGAGAGAGATAGGGATTGCCGGGATATGTACCGAATGCGAGGAGCAGGAAGGCGGTTCGTGCTGTGGGGCCGGGCTTGAAAACCGATTTGATGGCTGGCTTCTTCTGATCAACCTTCTCCTTGATCAGGAACTCCCCCGGACAAGACGTGATGAGAAGAGTTGTTTCTTTCTGGGGGAGGCCGGATGTCTCCTTTATGCCCGCCATGTCATCTGCATCAATTATCTCTGTAAAAAGATCACCCGCCGTGTTGATCCCAAGAAGATAAACAGCCTGCAAGAAAAAGAGGGTCAGGAAGTGAAGCACCTTTTTCTCTTGAATGAAAGGGTGAAGAGGGTTCTCAAGGCCCTTATGGGAGAACCGGACAGGTTGTCTGACAATGGAAAACGCACTGCGCGAGACCTTGGGCAAGGTTGTCGAATACTATGACTCGGGAAAGGTAGGCCTGCTATTGTGCGTTCTTCATGCCCAGGTCAAAGGCCTTTAGGTTTGATTCCAAAAAGGCCTTTTTTGTGTATGTGGAGATGACCTTTTTTATGTCATCCGGGCCAATGGAAATGGCCCCTGATCCGATCAGGGCGCCCAGCATCACCATATTAAGGGATAAAGGGTTGCCCGCTTCGGCAGCGAGCTTGTTGCCGTCAAGAGCAATGACCCTTTTGGCCTTGTTGCGAATCAGGGTTATGATTTTCTCTACGGGCGGATAAGTGCCCTGGCCAACCGAGACCGTGAAGGGAGGAAACGGGTGTGTATTGGTGATGACAACCGTTTCCGTGTTACATTTTCCAAGGGCTCGCAGGGTTTCCAGGGGCTCGAACCCTATCAAAACGTCTGCTTCGTTGTTTGAAACGATGGGGCTGGTGGCATCTCCCATCAGGACCGCTGACTCCACAATGCCCCCCCGTTGCGCCATACCATGGATCTCACTTACAACAGCGGGAATCCCCTTAACAAGAGAGGCCTCTCCCAAGAGACGTGATGCAAGGAGGTTCCCCTGGCCACCGACACCGATAAAGACAAGTCTCTTTGTTTCCATAAAAACCTCCAGTTATTCTTTTAATGGCAAGATTGCATTTTCAGGACAGACCTGAGCACATATGGTGCAGCCGATACAAAGATCCTTCTTTATCTCGACCTGTTCCCCGTCCAGATACATGGCCGGGCAGGCCAGCTTGTTGATACAGGTCCTGTGGTTTTTGCATTTTTCTTTGTCAACACGGAAGGATCTGGCCTTTTTAAACTGGCCCGTTGCCTTGGCAAATAGCGGGCAGAATTCTTTTGATATGATGACGGAGACGCCATCATACGCCTTTGCGGCTTTGACAGATTCTATGGTCTTTTTTAACCGGAAGGGTCTGACCACGTGAACATCCTTGACACCGCACCCCCTCACCAGCTCCTCGATGGAAATCCGTGTTAGCTCAACCCCCATTGGTTCCGTGTCCACCCCGGGGTGGGGTTGATGCCCGGTCATTGCCGTTGTTCCATTGTCAAGGATAACAAGGGTGAACTTGTGGTTGTTATGGACGGCATTGATAAGCCCGGTGATGCCTGAGTGAAAAAATGTGGAATCGCCGATAAAGGATACCACGTCCTGGTTTGTGGCGCGTGAAAAACCACAAGAAGAACTGACCGAAGATCCCATACAGATCACCATGTCGGCCATGGATATGGGGGGCAGGAGTCCAAGGGTATAACAGCCGATATCCGTCGGATTTATGGCATCGGTCCCATAGGCCTCTTTCACCGCGTAGTAGGTGGCCCGATGGGGGCATCCGGCGCAGAGATTGGGAGGTCTTCCAGGGAGATCCGGCACATCGGAAAGATCAAAGCCCTCCGGGGTCTGATAATCAATCCCAAAGTATTCGGCGATGGCCTTTCTGACCATCCCGGGGTCATATTCAGACAGGCGGGACAGGTCTCCAATGCCCTTTCCTTTTATGGGTGTGGTGATCCCGTTTTCTTGGGCAATGGCCTTGAGGTCATTTTCATTGACCGGTTCCAGTTCTTCGACGACCAGGACCTTGTCCATCTGTTCGAGAAACTCGGCACAGAGTCCCTTTGGAATGGGCCATGAAAACCCGAGTCTCAGGATGCTGACTTTTTCGGATATCCCCAGGT
>JAUVRS010000219.1 GCA_030597505.1 Desulfobacteraceae bacterium | reverse complement strand
TTCTGCCTGAAAAGAAATAAACAGGCCGTCCTTGATGACTCCGCGCATGTCGTGGATGGGCAGGGGGTCCTGACGGCCGACAGGTGCGGGACCCCCCAAAATCCAATCAGCCTTGACACACAAGACAGCGTTTCCGTATACTCACTTTTCAAAAACAGACTTCTTATCAGCTGACCCCACCAACTATTGGGGGACCAAAGGAGGAGGGGCGGCACACCATGCGCAAACCCATCAGCAATGCTACAGGTTCGGCCTGGACCGGCGCCAAGTGGCTTTGGTCCATTCCCTTGCTTGTGGCGGCATCTCTCGTTCTCAACCACGACTATAAATGGTATACTTGGCCCGGGATAGAACCCGCCCCTTCGGCAAAAAAACAGATAGAAAGCAAGGGCTTTAGGCCCTCCCCACCTGCGCCCGCAAAAAAACAAGTACTCGGGCCCGTGAAAACAGAAAGCAAACTAGCAGAAAAACAAGTACCCGGGCTCGTGAAAACAGAAAACAAGTTAGCAAAAAAACAAGTACCCGGGCTCGAGAAAATGGAAAGCAAGCTGGCAAAAGAACAAGTACCCGAGCCTGTGAAAACAGAAAGCAAACTAGCAGAAAAACAAGTACCCGGGCCCGTGAAAATGGAAAGCAAGAAAATGACCAGACCCGCCCCGGCAGCGGTAATTGACTATGAAAAAATCAAGAAAAAGCCTGACAAGAGTTTGAAGGAACTGATCCAGAAACGAAAAAAAGCATTTGGGGTAAAAAAGAGTGTGGATATGGTGGTCAAACCAGGTGAATACATCCGTGTGGGAAAGGAAATTGTCCCCTTGGACCGCATCCTGGCCGAGATCAAAACCCAGAAGAATGACCAACAGACGTCTCTTGGCACGCCCTCCAAGCCCGAAGAACCAGACCCGGAACGCGTTGCGCATCAGTCGCCAGGGGCTGAACGGCCCCTCCAGAAAGAACCCCGTCTAAACCCTGTACCAGCAACGTCACAAGACCCCTACAAACCCCTGCGGCCAAGACCTTTAGAACGGCCTGTCAGTTACTACGGCATCTATGTGGTTCGATCCGGGGATAATCTCTGGGACATCCATTTTGCCTTTTTAAGGGAATATTTTGGTGCCAGGGACATCCGCATTTCCTCAAATGCGGATCAACCACGTGGTTCTGCAAGTTCGGGTGTCGGACGTATACTCAAATATGCTGAAACCATGGTCTACATCTTCAATCTCAAGACAAAGACGTTGTCAACGGACCTAAATTCGTTGAAACCAAAAGAAAAGGTCGTGATTTTTAACCTGAGCGCCCTCGACAAGGCCCTTGCCCCCCTGACCTACCGGCAAATAAACCGTATCCGTTTTGATGGTCGCGATCTCATCTCAATTACAAAATAACGTCACCGGTCATCACCTTTCTACCCAGACCGGTTCGCGTTTCTCATTCATGGCGGTCATCCCTTCAATGGCGTCCGGCATAAGGGCCTGGCATGCCATCATCTCTTTGGCGTAGGTATAGGCCTGCGCTTCAGCCATTTCAGTCTGCTGATAATAAACCTGCTTACCTATTCCCAATACCTTAATGCTGTATTGGGCGATCTCTTTGGCCAGGTTCCATGTCTCTTCTTCCAGTTTGTCATCGGGAACGACCCGGTTCACCAACCCCCATCCAAGGGCCTCTTTTGCACTGACAAATCTTCCCGTAAACAGCATCTCCAGCGTCCTTTTCTGCCCGATGGCCCGGCTTACGGCCACAGTGGGTGTGGAGCAATTATATCCGATTTTGGCACCGGTCATGGCAAACTGGGCCCCTTTTTCAGCAGCCACCACAAGGTCACACCCTGCGGCCAGATGACAACCCCCCGCCATGGCAACACCATGGACCTGAGCGATGATGGGTTGAGGGATGGATCTCATAAGGAGATACAGTTTGGCGCATGTCTGAAACAGGCCACGAACGCTGTTCAGTTCCTGCCCCAGGATCTCAGCCTTGTCGTGGCCCGAACAGAAGACGGGCCCTGCCCCTTTGATGATGATGACCTTGGCGCTTTCTTTTTCCGCAGCCTCGGTAAAACATGAGATCATTTCCTCTTCTGCTTCACGTCCCAAAGCGTTTCGTTTTTCAGGACGATTAAGGGTCAGCAATCCAATCCTTTCTCTTTCCTCATACAGTATATATTTGTAGGTCATACCCGTTCTCCTCTCTTAGATTAATATGCTGTTATCAAGAAGCCATCCGAAAGGGTCACCGCATATTTTTTGCCTCTTGCGGCATTCGCCTTTCACTTATATCCCTACTCTTTCTCCCATTCCTTATCCCGCAGCTGACGTCTGAGTGCCTTACCAGAGGCAAGACGCGGGATTTCATCAATAAACTTAACTGCCACCGGCACCTTATACGGTGCCATTCTGGATTTACAAAATTCTCTTATCTCTTCCAAAGAACTTGATTCCCCCTCTTTCAACTGTATAAATGCCTTGGGTGCCTCCCCTTTGAGTTCATCGGGTATGCCCACGATCACAAGATCCTTTATTTTGGGATATTCAAGCATCATGTCCTCCACCTCTGAAGGAAACACCTTTTCCCCACCCACATTAATCATATCCTTTTTTCGGTCCACGATGTACGCGTAGCCATCCTCGTCCATATACGCCACATCCCCTGACTGAAACCAACCCTCAACGCCAAAGCTCTCCAGTGTCGCCTCCGGCTTATTCAGATAGCCGTTTGTAACACAGGTCCCCTTGACACAAAGCTCTCCCTGTTGGCCCGGCGGCAATTTATTGCCTTTTTCATCGATCACCTTCATGACAGCATCGCCCATACCCCGTCCGCAGGAGCCTATTCTGGTCTCGGTGTACGGCGAGGTGGCGCCAACACAAGAGACCTCTGTCAGCCCCCAGGCCTCGGCATAACCCCATTTCAGTTTGTTCTCAACCTGGCGAATCAGGTTCTCGGGCATCTTGGTCGCGGCCGACAGGCAAAAAACCACGGAGGAGATATCCCGTTTGTCAAGATCAGGTAGTCTGAGAAGGAGGTTGTACATGGGTGGCACACCCTGAAACACCGTGGGCTTGAACATCTCTATATCATCAACGGCCTTTTCCGGGTAGAAACGCTCTACCGTGATGACACTCCCCCCCCTTGAGAGCATGCCAAAGGTTCCGTTTACAAGCCCCCAGCAATGAAAGATGGGGGTGGCCACCATGACGGTGTCTTTTTGTTTAAAATGGACTTTGCCAAACTCGGTTGAGTTATACCAGATGTTCAGATGGGTAGCCATGACCCCCTTGGGCCACCCGGTTGTTCCCGATGTGTACATCAAATGGCAGATATCGCCCTCTTTTGTCCCGGGCGGATCAAATTCGTTGCTCTCCATTGACAACATCTTGTTAAAACTCAAATGATCCCTCCCCTCCTGTTCTTCCAGAAGGACTATGTGGGTCAGCGAGGGCACTTCACGTCTGACCGATTCTATGATGGGAAACCTCTTTGAATCCACAAGAACAGCCTTCGAATTGCAGTCGTTAAGGATATAAGCAGCCTCTGTCTTTTGCAGCATGGCATTGATCAAATTCACCGTCACCCCCGCTCTCGCTGCCCCCAGATATGCGATGACCAGTTCCGGAAGGCTTGGTAAAAACAGGGAAAGGACATCTCCCCGACCAAGACCCAGTTTTGTCAACCCAACGGCCGCCCTGTTGATCAGGGTATTCAGTTCGGAATACGAAATATGCCGATCCGCAAAAATAATGGCCGTTTTATCGGGATTTTCTGCGACATATGGTTGTATGATATCGGATATATTCATACATGCCCCCTGTTTTAAGATCTCCGGCGCCTCAAAAACGGACGTGACACTCAAGACAAAGGAAATATAAAAGAATCAGATTGCTCCTGTCAATCATTCAAGACGTTTTTGCCGTCAAACTCGATACTTGGCATAAATATCTTCCTGTGATAGTTATACCAGAGCAAGGCGTTTTGGTTTCTCTGTAAAAAAACGATATGGTCAAAAAAGGATAAATCGGAAAGTCTTTTAAAGGACTGGCTGATTTTTGTAACACAAGAACTGGTTCGAAGGAGATTGAATCTATGGCAGGTCAAGAACACATTCGGCTCGGAGTAGGCTTTTACCCTGACTGGTTTTTCAAACATTACGGCATCTCTTTTGGCAGGGAGTTTTATTTTGATCCGGAAACGCGGGTCCAGACCAGGATGGAAATTGACAGAAGGCTAAACGAAAGGTTTGGGGATGTAGGGTTGGGCGACCCCAACCCAAAGCCAAAACCCCTGATCACTTTTGGTATGGTAATGCTCCCGGCCATCTTTGGGTGTGAGATAGTATTTGAAGACAATGCGCTCCCCTGGGCCATGCCCCTCAATCTTCCCGAAAAGGACGTAATGAACCTTGAGGTTCCAAACATCCCCACCATCTATCCCATGACCGAAATCATCAAACAGATCGACTTTTTGAAAGACAAGTATGGCAAAGTGGTGGGTGATATCAATGTGACCGGTGTACAAAATCTGGCCCTCAAGATACGGGGAGATCAGTTGTACTATGATTATTATGAAAATCCGGAATTATGTCATCATCTCCTCAAGATATGTACCGAATCCATTATTCAGCTCTTCAAGTTTATCTATAAGATTACCGGCACCGGGGCAATGGATGTAACACCCATGTGCGATCCCAGACTGTTTGTAGTCCCCAATTGTACGGTAGAACAAGTCTCCCTCAAGGCCTACGAAGAATTTATCCTGGACTATGATAATCAGGTGGCAGACGCATGCAGCCCCTTTGGGATCCATCACTGCGGTTCGGTAGATTAAGTCCTGAAGGGATATGCAAAGGTGCGCCATATGGAGTTTGTCGAGGTCGCCTTTGGATCTGACATAACAAGGACCCGGGAGGTGTTTGGCCCCCGGGTGGCGGTCAACTCTCGCATAAGCCCTGTTTTGATGAAAAATGGTTCCACCGAGGAGGTGGCTGCGGAGGTACGACACCTGATTGATCAGGGTGCGCCG
>JAUVRS010000273.1 GCA_030597505.1 Desulfobacteraceae bacterium | reverse complement strand
TTTGTCACACCCGTCAGGCCCCATGGCACCGGCTAAATAGAGCGGGTTATTGGCGATAATCCCCACGCTCCGGCCGTTCATACGGCTTAGACAGGTGATGACGCTTTTGTCAAAGTCCGGCTTTAGAGGAAATATTTTTCCGTGGTCCGCAATCGTTCTTATGATCCGGTGCATGTCATAGACACGGCTTGATTGATCCGGGAGGATTTCCAGGATTGCCTCCTGTCTCACGTCGGGTTCCTCCGGATCGTGAACCACAGGTGGCAATTCATCACCATTTGAAGGCAGATAAGAGAGGAATTCCCTCAAAATACAAAGACAATCCTCCTCGTCTTCTGCCACACGATCCACCTGACCTGTCACCTTGCTATGAAGTTTCCAGCCCCCCAATTCCTCATTGGAGACCTTTTCGCTCTTGGCGATTTCCAGCACACGGGGTCCCGAGACAGCCATACAGGACCCCTTGACCTGGATGACAAAGTCTGCGGCAGACGCGGCCCAGGCCGGGTCGCCAAAACATTCTCCCATAATGGTCGCCACCATGGGAACCCGACGCATCCGTGTCCCGTATTTTGCGCCAGGTGTCATTGAGCTCAAACCGTCAGAACCCTGGATATCCGGAATTCTCGCCCCGCCGGCCTCTCCGAGGTTTATGATGGGATAACCTTTCTCCAGGGCCAGTTGAAAGAGATGACGGCTTTTTTTGGCCCCGTTCCTCCCGCCGCTGCCGGCCAACACAGTGACGTCATTGGCCCTCACAACCACGGGGCGGCCATCTATTTTTCCAAACCCATCGATCACACCGTCCGACGCGGTCTTTTCCGCCATCTCGGGGATATCCGAATGAACCAGCATACCCGTTTCGAAAAAACTGCCGGGATCCAGAAGCTTTTCAACCCGCTCCCTGGCCGTGAGGTGTCCCCGGTCGTGCTGCCGCGCCACCTTATCAGGGCCTCCCATTTCCAGGGCCCTTGCCTTTCGGCGCTCCAATTCCTCGATGGCATTATTTATGCTCATAAAAAATTCTCCCATAGATGCAGCTTGCCAATCATTTCCAGCACCTTTAACTTCAAGTTATACTATGTTTTTTTATTTCTTTATCATAAAGTTACATCTATTTATTAAACTTATATTTAAATATTGTATTTTTTTATTTGTCAAGAAATAGGGCTATTAGAATTCCCTCACAGGCCTCAACGCCACTTCCGGATAGATCCGGCCGTGACAGGGCGGCATGGAGTTATACACCCAGTCAATGTCAACAACTCCCAGGCGAAACAGTCCGAATCTCTTGAGGCCCAGGTAGGTGCCTCTTACAAGGACATCTTCCATTTTCATTGTGATGCAAAAGACAGCAACGTTAGCGTCCTTGGGGATGTTTTTCAGTTCTTCCCAGTAGGCAAAAGGAGAGAAGACAAGACGGGTGCTATCTGCGGCGTGACACTGGATCACCGGCACGATTACAGGAAACCCTTCCCCATTGACATAGGCGATAAATTTTAGTGAATCCATTTTGTTGAAAAGACTTTCCGCAAATGGTTTTAATATCCGGTTCTTGGCCCGTGTCTTGGCCAGCCCTTTTGCGATCTTGGTAAAAATGGCAGCCGGGACAATACGGGACATGGGCAGAACTTCACTGCCGGAAACTTCCACGGGATCCAGGTAATGGACCGTATTGATACCAAAATAGCTGTTGTACCGATACATGGGCATGTCGTTATAGATTTCGTATTCAGGCCCCTCTTTTTTCAGGTGGGTCCACCGGGCCTTTCCGCGCCACATCTTTTTGTCAAGGGTCATTATCAGAAACCCGATTTTGGGATTTTTTTGTATGTACTGCTTGCTCCGGCCCTGGCAAAACTCACCGAGGGTCAATTGTTTTGGGCCTGAAGCCATTATTGAGGTTATGAGGGAAATATGCGGTAGGTTTTGGGGATCAAGAGACGCGACAAGACCGATCTTTTCAGAAGGCTTAAAGGCCTCAATTTCTTCCTCGGTGAATGTATCCCGCTTGTTCAAAATAAGGTCTCCATTCAAATTTAAACTGTGGGATATCCGCCCAGTTTTTCCGCTTCAATCCTCGTGGAACCGCTCCAGCGGACAAGGTCCGGGTTCACTCCTGAGTTTTTGGCAGCAACGATAAGCGAGTCCAGAAATGACTCACTCAAAAGCCCGCTCTCTTTAAACGCCCATTCCAGTCCCAGACGTTGGTATTTGTCCCTGCACAGATTGTTAAAGGAACAAAGATCCCACCGGTCCGTCACATCTGTCAGATTAGACGCGATGAAATCCGAAATCCCCCTGATATTCTCCACAGTGGCCGTGGTGCCGGGGATAAGAGGCGTCCGTATCCAGAGTTTTCCGGGAATCAAATGTGTCCTGATGTAATCGGAGACATATAACAAATTTGCCAGGATCTGTTCGTTTGTTTTGCCGGTGAAGAGTTGATGTCTCTGTGGATCGATCTCCTTGACATCGAAGAGCACCATCGTTGAATAGGGCAGGAGCATGTCCAACGCTTCCCTTGAACACAAACCGCAGGTATCAAGTGCGGTATGTATCCCCCTCGCCTTTAGACCTTTTAGAAGGTTGCTTGAAAACCGCGCCTGCATGGTTGGCTCGCCACCGGACAGGGTGACACCACCGCCAGACTTTTCAAAAAACGAGAGATCTTTGATGAGTTCGTTTATAAGATCGCCAACCCCCCACTTGGTCCCAAGCAATTCCAGGGCCGTTGAGGGACACTTTTCTGTGCACAAACCGCAACCATTACACACATCCCTGTTTATGACCACGCCTTCGGGGCCGTGTGAAATGGCACCATCAGAACACACATCCAGACATTCCTCACACCCGATACACCTGGATGCTATCCACTGAACCTGGGGCTCCTGAGAGATGCTTTCCGGGTTGTGGCACCACGTGCAGTTAAGGCTGCACCCCTTTAGGAAAACCGTTGTCCTTATACCAGGTCCGTCTTCTGTAGACATTCTCTGTATCTCAAGGACCGTGCCTTGAAGCAAATTTTCTTTGTTCTCATTGGACATGACATCAGGTCTAGAACTTGTTGTGACTTAGCCTGGCTATGACTTCATCCTGAAGTTCTTTTCCCACGGTGGTAAAATATGCATTGTACCCGGTTATCCGTACCAGCAGGTTGCGATATTCCTGGGGATGTTTCTGGGCGTCCTGGAGCATGGCAGGATCAAGCATGTTTATCTGAAGAGCGGTCCCCCCATTTTCTACGTAGCCTTTCAGAAACGCCTTAAATTTTTCTTTGTGTTCACGGTCTTTGATAATTGAGGGATTAAAGGTGATGGTGTGACTTGCGCCATTGGGAAGGCAATTCAGGAATTCCTCCCAATCCCCATTTTTGTTGGAAGACTTGCCCCCCAGGACCTTTCCGACTGAGTTGGCGTTGGCCGTAGGTCCGTTTGTGTCGGCGCCGTTTGAAGGGCATATGGCGTTTGAAAGAAATTGGCCTTTTCGTCTCCCATCCGCGCTGGCAGCCAAAACATACCCATCCCCCGCCCAGTAGTTCCAACTCAGCATCCCGGGCCTGAACTGACGGCCGGTGGACCGTGTCCTGTGCTTCCAGGTTTCCTCACACCAGAGATCCATAACCTTCCCGGCCATGAGATCCGCCTCGTTATCTTCTCGTCCGTACTTTGGCGCCCTGTTTCTGGCCCTGGCTTGAAGCACCTCGTGCCCACTCCAGTTTGCCCTCAATGCAGTGATCAGTTCAGTCATGGTACATTCGGCCTTGTCGTATACCAGGTACTTGATGGCAAGGAGCGAATCCACGGTTGTGGCATAAGTCACCGCTTCCAATGTGGTAAAGTTGATTTCGGCTCCTCCCTGGGTGACATCAAGTCCCTTTTCAGCGCACCCTTTTACCAGACAGGATAGATAGGGGGTTTGAAAAAATCGGGCTCTTGTAGCTTCGGAGGCCTCATAGGTTTCCACGCACTTTCCAACTATATAGGCCGTCTGTTTCTCATAGCTGTTCCAGAATTCATCCCAGGTT
>JAUVRS010000263.1 GCA_030597505.1 Desulfobacteraceae bacterium | reverse complement strand
TTGCGTCTTCTGGATATCGCTCGAGCCATGGCCACCGAGCCCGAAATCCTCCTTCTGGACGAGCCTTTCTCCGGGCTGGATGTGGAAGATGCCGCAGCCCTTTCAAAGGCTATCCAAAGGATGCATAAAAAAGGCCAGACCATTATCATTATCGAGCATCGACTGGGAGACCTCCTCAGACTGGTCGAGCGCGTGGTTGCGATCGTTTTTGGACAAAAGATCGCCACGGGAACGCCAGAGGAAATCATGAAAAACGAAAAGGTCGTGACCGCCTATCTGGGTAAAAGGAGGACATAACGTGTACTTGCTCGAGACCAAAGACATAAAAGTCCTGTACGATAAATCTATCGCCCTTAATGGCCTGAGCATGCATATCAATCCCGGAGAGCTTGTGGGGGTCATCGGACCAAACGGTGCAGGGAAAACGACCCTTTTAAGGGCCATCTCAGCCCTTGTCCCTGTGCAGGGTGAGATCGTGTTTGAAGGAAGACGAATCGACCAGTGCAAGCCCCATGAACTCGTCCGTATGGGGATGATACACTGCCCGGAGAGACGCCAGCTTTTTTCAGAATTCACCGTTAATGAAAATCTGGGAATGGGCGCCTTCCTCAGAAACGATAAAGACCAGATTCAGAAGGATACGGAGCATATTTACAGTCTATTTCCGGTATTGGAAAAACGTCAAAAACAGGTGTCAGGGACCCTGAGCGGCGGAGAACAACAGATGCTGGCCATCGGGCGGTCGCTCATGGGAAAGCCCAAATTGCTCATGATGGACGAGCCTACCATGGGGCTTTCTCCCATGGTAAAGACCCAGCTGGCCGAGAACATTGAGGAAATCTGGGAATCGGGCATTGCGGTTCTCATGGTGGAGCAGGACGCAAGCCTGACCCTGGAACTTACTCAAAGGGTCTACACCCTTGAAAACGGTAAGGTAGGGCTCGAGGGGGACAGCAAAGAACTCTTAGACAACGATGAGGTCAAACGCGTCTATTTTCAACTGGGATAAAGGAAACAAACCGGATCATGAAAGAACATTTAACGCCGCTCTCTTTGACTCGCAAGCTCATATCCTTTGACACAATCAATCCTCCCGGCCAGGAACGCATTTGTATCGAATATCTTGGCAAACTGCTGGAGGATAGCGGGTTCAAGACCAACCTCTATGAATTCTCAAAGGGCAGGCCAAGTCTTGTGGCACGGCTTGAATTGAATGACAACAAACGGCCTATTTGTTTTAGCGGCCATGTGGATACCGTGCCCCTGGGAGCTACCCCATGGAGCAGTGACCCGTTGGGCGGTGAGATCCAAGGGGACAAGGTTTACGGGAGAGGATCCACCGACATGAAGGCCGGGCTCGCTGCGATGGTCGTCGCTGCAAAAAATGTGGCTCAATACCCAAACGGAAAAGGTGGGATAACCGTAGTCTTTACCGCCAGTGAAGAGACGGGTTCACAAGGGGCACACCACCTCGCAGGGCTTGGGGATGTTTTGGGAGAGGCCGGGGCAATCGTCCTGGGTGAACCGACGTCAAATTATCCCATGATAGGTCATAAGGGCGTACTTTGGCTGGAAGGATACACGAGTGGGGTTACAGCCCATGGTTCAATGCCGGAGCAGGGCGTAAATGCAATCTACAAGGCTGCCAACGCTGTAACAAGGCTTGAAAAATATGATTTTGGGGTTACGGCCCATCCATTGATGGGCAAACCAACACTAAATGTCGGCACAATATCCGGTGGTATAAACATCAATTCAGTCCCGGACAGGGCAACCATTGGTATTGATATTCGGACGATTCCCGGACAGGAACACAGTGACGTATACAAAGGGATCAAATCTTGTCTGGGTAGTGAGGTTGAACTCAACCGTGTATTAGATCTTGGCGGTGTAATGACCGATCCGGATGACGATTGGATAAGACAAATTTTCCATATGATGGAAGGGGTCCTTGGCGAACGCCCTGTCCCCGCCACCATGTCGGGTTTTACAGATGTGTCGGTACTCAAGCCTTTTTTTGACAACCCACCAACAGTCATCCTTGGCCCGGGCGAGGTTACAATGGCACATAAGACAGATGAGTTCTGCTACATTTCAAAGATCGAAGAGGCCGTTGAAGTATACACTGAAATTGCAAGGAAATGGTGCGAACTCTGATCCGGGTTTTCCAGACTGTCTTCGTAACTACTCAGGTGGATAGGCTGAAGGCTGTTAGTAAAAAGCGTATTTTAAAGCCATGTTTGATGAAAGAATCAGATATTTCCTCCAAAGTACGGCAATCGTACTTTTCTGACCCCTTCAGCCTTCAGTCTAAACAGCTTCAGCCTGACTACGTGAGTAGTTGTCCGTCTTCAAAGTTTATTGCACGACCAGATAGTCAACAATGATAGACCCGTTGTTGATGGTGATGGTGGTTACAATCGAATTTGACGACCTTGTTGTAAATGCGGAATTCCATCCACCCTGGAGGGTTATCTTTTTGGATGTATTCAAGATGAGATCCTCGTCATAGCTCCCCTCCGCGATCCTTATGATTGATCCGGAAACAGCAGCACCCATGGCCGCCCCTATGGTGGTAAAACACGGGGTGTTGCCCCCGCACGACCCTCCGGGCTCTACAAAAACGAAAGATTCTATTTTGAAGGTGCCGATGCGTGTACGCCACCCCTGTGCGGAATTGGTGAGATATTCATTTGTGTACCAAAAGGTGGTGTCGTCAGAAGGGTCCACGTTCATGGAACTGTAGTCACCCCATCGATTGATAGATGTCTGTGAAGCAGTCCCGGCCATCAGGGTTGTCTCGCTTTGAAGGGTGCCGGGAGCATCAGATGGTGATCGGGTGGCATAGCGGATGGCGGGGAAGAGGGTCGCGCTTGAAACACTGTAACCAAGGGCTATGTTTCCGTTTCCGTCCATGGCCACGCTCCCCATCCATCGGTGATGGGCATCGGGCGAGTGGGTCCCCTCCTGATAGATCGTCCATAAACCGCTTCCTGTCTTGCGGAGTTCAAACCACCTTATGCCCGCATGGTTTGGAAAATCAGCCACGTCCACCGTGAAGTTCCCGACCAGGGTTGCGTGGGTGGTAAAGTTGCGGTACTGGAGCCGCCACATGGGCCACTCCGAAATGACATCAAGCCTTTGTGGGGTCCCCTTTTGCGGGATACAGTCCCATGAAAATCCGCAAACACCATAATTAAACGGGGTTGTGGTCAGGCTCTGGGAAAGGGTAAACGTCGAATTTGACGGGGTCGTAAAATCAACATGAAATTCCCAGACCTCCAGAATATTACCCGCTTTCATGGTGTAGAAATAATTGGGGGTCCCGGACGGCGGGGGGGTGGGCCCGTCAAGATCGCTCGGAAGCTTAAAGTTCCCCGTGAACTGGAATCTCTGATAGGTCGCTGATTGTCCCTGGAGCATCCTGTTTCGATCAAATGCATATGCACCGTCATCGACATTGGTTGACATATAATATGCGTCGGGCCACACACCAAATTTTGGATAATCGGGAAAATTGGTAATCTCAAAGGCATAAAGATAGTAAGCCTCGGTGGGATCGGCTGTTTGGGATATGGCAATACATTCATAATAAGGAGCGGTGAACCTTCCATTTGGGTATGCAAATTGACTTATCAGCCAGCGATCCGCAAGCGGATCGTACAATACCACCGGATCTCCATCGTTACGCGTTTCGCATGCGTTCCCCTGTCCCTGCCATAACTGATTGATGCTGGTTGGACCGGTCAGTGTGTTGCCGCTTTTATCAAATATGGCAAAAGAGGTGTTGACCATCTGTACGTAGTGGTTGGGACCCACGTCACCGATCGTATCCGGCGGCCATCCGGACCCTCCATTTTGGAGACTCATTCCGTCAAAGCTAAGGTCAGGAGAAGGGGTTCTGGTAGAATTTTCTCCATCGAGTGCCCGTACCAGCGGGTCTATCATTTCCGTGTCGCCTTTGGTGATGGCTATTTCGTATTTCGGAGGCCGCCGCGGAAATATACGGGCGGGGTCGGTCGGATCCCTGGGCTCCGTAACAGGCAGCTGCCACACTTCCTGGCTTACCGCAGGTGTCACAACGTCGCTTACAAAAAGTCCGGAGGCCTCTGGGGTGCCAAAAAGGTTTTCTTGTGCATGGAGGGTATTGCCGGAAAAAACATTCACGACCAGGCTGAAACAAAACAAAACTATAACGGCTATGGACCTTATATTTATCATTTATTTGTC
>JAUVRS010000159.1 GCA_030597505.1 Desulfobacteraceae bacterium | reverse complement strand
TTGGAGCCGGTCCAACGTCAGGGGATTGTCGCCGTGGATACAGATCGTACCCACATCGAAAGCCACCTCAGCCCCCTCTATGGAGGTGACCTTGCCCTCTTCTAAAAAACGCAGGACCCTTTTAGCGATGCCCTCAGACGTGGCTTCGAGTTTTTGCACCTTGGGCGATACCAGTTGCCCGGAAGACGAATAGTGCAGATCAGCATAAAACTCCTGAAGTATCCTTAATCCCATTTTATCGGCTACCTTCCCGAGCGTCGGATGGTAGACCTCAACGGGTCCCGGACAGTAGAGGATCAGTTCACGATCAATATCCAGAATGGCCTTGACCATAGCCCGGGCCTGCTCCTCATTTTCTTTCGTGCTTCGAAAAAAGGCCCCGTGAGGCTTCACATGGTGTAGCCTGAGACCATCGATCTCTGCAAAGGCCTTGAGGGCCCCCACCTGGTAAATGATATAGTGATAGATCTCATCAGGACTGATCTCCATCACCCGTCTCCCGAACCCCATGAGGTCCGGCAGCCCCGGATGAGCTCCGACAGACACACTGTATTTTTTGGCCAGGTCCACGGTTTTTCTCATTGTCAGTGGATCCCCGGCATGATATCCGCAGGCAATGTTTGCAGAGGTGATGAGTTTCATTATGCCCTCATCATTGGGCATCACATAGTTTCCAAACCCCTCTCCTATATCCGCATTGATGTCAATTCTTTGAAGCATCAGTCCTCCTTTGACCGATGGGTTCCAGAAAGGCGATCGTTGAGAACTTCATTGCCCAACCCTGGAATGAGAGAAATCGTACTACAAATTGCCCTCATAAGGTACTTTTTTTGATAAGAACTCGCTTTTTCGGTATTTCTTACCCGCCTATCTGAGCTCTCTATCCACAATGAATAAATTTTTCTGTTATGGAATGGACGTATCTGTTCAATATTTCGGGGAACCCGAATTTATGTGGGCATCTCTGGATAACGACTGGCGATTGGGGAACATACAGACATCTCTTTTAAGAGCCGCAAAAGCCAGAAGATACTCGCATCACGGCGGTGAGGTTTACAATCCTGCCCGGAACAGCCCCTAAGATGATTGTCCTTATTACGTTTGGTTGTCCCGCCTGTCCTGGGCAGATTGGCTAAGGTATTTGGCGCGTGGCAGATGCGCTGCAAGAACTTAAATTGCGCCTCTTAAAAGAGATGTCTGTATGTTCCGCTACTATGAACTAAATCTGCTACTTATTGAGCTATTGCGAATGGACTATCCGGAATACTCGTGATCGCTTTCGGTGCAGACAAAGCGTGTGGTGTTTATGGAGAGGATGTCACTTTCCTTTGGCTCCGATCAATTTCAGGGCCGGCTCCGATGAAATAATATAATAGACGTTTCTCTCGCCTGGCTGGGTGCTGTCTTCTACTATCCTCACATCGCTGTTAAGCTTTACCGTGGCCAGGATATTGAGCTTCCCATCAGTTTGTTTGGCCTTTTCATATTGCGCCTTTGAAAGCTTGCCTTCAGGGCCAAAGGCCCAGTATATGATCTTGTCGTGTGCCATAACCGTTGGGTCGCCAAAATCAAGAAATAAGGACCCCACTAAATCTCGAACCTTTCTCATGGTGGTCGTTTCATATCGTTCGTATAAAATAATGACCCTGCCCGTAGCCTTATCCGCAACCACATAGAGGTCCCCATCTTTAAATTTAAAGGTCCTGGGGCTTGCGGCTTCCAGGGCATGCTGGCGGGCGGTTGTCCTTTGCCTGTCTGTCAACTTCTTTGCGAGCGTATAGCCCCCACGGGATATATTTAGCGTCTCCACCTGAGCCAGAAGATCGGAAAGGTTATCGAAGCCTTCAGATGAAAATGGAAAGAAAAGCAATATCAAAATCGCAATTTTTATGGTTATGAGATTCACTATGACCTGTAAATTGAAAAAAGCCGCCCCAAACATCCTTGCATCCAGGGTGATTGGGGCGGACAGGGGTTCATAAGGAATACGTTACATGCTACTGGTTGTAACGCAGTTTCTGTTCTTCTTCGATAAGCTTAATGGTTTCAGCGCTGCCTCCGGTACGTATCCATATATTTTCCGGTTTGGCCAGAATTTGTGAAATCACTTCCCGGTATTTCTCGCCTTTTCCTGCATGTTCTGCCAGTTCCTGCACCTCCGGAAGGAATTCATGGTAAAAATTCCGTGCGATTTCATACATGCCGTGCCAGTG
Organism: Desulfobacteraceae bacterium; assembly: GCA_030597505.1. Classification (GTDB taxonomy): domain Bacteria; phylum Desulfobacterota; class DSM-4660; order Desulfatiglandales; family Desulfatiglandaceae; genus JABMQV01. Next base: position 4,310 of record JAUVRS010000159.1, on the reverse strand, counting down.
CACATAGTCAGGAGCGTGCATGGCCGCTGCCATTCTCGCTCTCCGTCCTTCATGATGCCAGATCTCAAACCATGTATATCCCAGCTTGGTCTGAAATCCACTGCCTTTCCAAATACCATCCTTTTTCAACATGCCCACGAGTTTCTTACCGGGCTTGGCAAATTTGTCGTTATAAAGATTGACCAAATCGTCAAGCTGGCTGTAAAAACCCCGAATCTGATTTATCCCGTGGCATGATTTGCACATTCCCTGCATCAAAGCACGTCTTTCTTTCCAGGACACCACTTCCTTGATGGTCTTTTCAGCAATAATTTTCTTGAGTTTGTCTCCCTCTCTCACGTAGGTTTTACTATTGGCCTTCTGACCAGGTCGGGGTGGGATATCACCCGTTATATCCGCAACAGTACCATCCGTAAAGGTCACCCGATTCAATTTGCTCGAGACAGGAGCCCTGAGATTCCAAGACAAACGGTCACCAACATTGTGCGAATTGGGCGCTACAGAACCATTCAATTTGACAAAAGCACCCATATGGCATGTTGAACAGGTTGGTGCCGTATAATAATCCTCTCCCAGTACCCACTTGCCGTCCTTCATGATATTCATGCTGTTTGCGCCGGGCTCTCTCATGGCCGAATAGAAGGCTATCCCATGTTTGGATTCTTCATAGATTTCCTTTTGCGGGTGGTCCGGTCCGAGATGACACTTGCCACAGTTCTCAGGCTGTCTTGCAACGCTGGCCCTAAAGGAATGTTTGGAGTGACACGCAATACAGACTCCTTTTGTGCCGTCGATATTGATCCTGCCGATGCCGGTGTTGGGCCAGGTGTTGTGGTCCATCTGCGGGGCGTCTGTGCTCGAACGAAGCGGTTTGCCGTTCTTGTCCCGTTTTAGTGCGATCACTGATCCGTGACACTGCCAGCACCCGCTGGCCATGTTGGCCTTGTTGTTTGGCATACCGCCCACAATTTCGGCAAGCATATTGTCCAGAGATGCCATGATTTCACCGGCTGTGGCATGATGAGACACTGCCATCTGCTTGGCCTCGGGTTCATGGCATTTTGCGCAGTCGTTGGGCGTCAGAATTGCCTTTATAAACGAGCCCTCATGCATATATCCAATCTCGTCACCTTTTTCCGCCGCGTGGCAGGTGAAACAGCCAACCTGGCCCCCTTTGGCCGCTGCATGGGGCGAAGTCTCCCACTGCAGTACTAAGGACTTGTTTTCTTTTAGATGACACATAATGCACTTTTTATTGATTTCCTGCATTTTGGGATTCTTTACATCAAAAGACTCCTGGGTTAGCCCGAATGCCGTCCCGGTTGCGAAAACCCCAATCACAAGCACAATAAGTGCCCATTTAATCTTACACATCTCTTCACCTCCTTGTTTTGATTTTGACGCGGTAAAATCGCTCAGGCCTTGTGTCTATCTCTCGTGAACAAAGCCCCTCAGCTACGAATCCGGTCAGACCGTCTCTTTCTGTCACCCCCTTCCCATTGAATTTTCTAAAATAGTAGTATTGGTTTAGGTGAAACATCAGGAAGACCCCTCTTCACTCTCCAACCAGAGAGGAAAAATCTTGCTCATAATGTAAAGCACAATAAAAGGTAGCGTCATCAGGACAATAACCGTCAAAACGCCCTCCTTGTCGAGCCACTCTGGATGAAATTCGGTGTAGCCACGGGTGCTTTTAGACATCAATTGTCCGCCGATAACCACGTTCCACCTCATTAACAAGACCTGCAAGAGGAGAATAAAGGAAACTGCAACCGCAAAAAATTTGAACACTGAATCCTTTAGCTTAGTCAAGCACAACCACCCTAAAAGGAGCAATGGAATCACGGAACAAATTCCGACCTGCCATACCCAGAATGACTGGAAAAGCGGCCCGTTTAGTAACCCTTCCACGGAATGGTGGTACCATGTCTTCAGATAAGAGTGGGAAAACACCTCCAGCATCTCAAAGGAGAAGGCGAGGATAAAAAACCCGGCAAGGACATTTATGCAGGTGCGCACACAGCCCGCATCCACAGGCTGATTCGTAAATTTCTTGATCAATATATAGGCCAGAATAAGGATAGCGATCCCTGATACACACGCGGAGAAAAGAAAAATAACCGGCATGAGGGGTGTGGACCAGCTTGGGTTTGCCTTTACGCCTCCAAACAAAAACCCCACATAACCGTGAAGCACTGAGGCCACAGGTATACCGATCGCCACAAGAAATTTGATAATCTTACGGTCCAGTTCAAGGGCCTCCGGCGAAAGGTTTGTGCTGTCCACGGTGAGCAGACGGTAAAGGATATTCATGATTCCCTTTGATTCTAACCGGCGTTTCACGAGGGTGGGGCGGTAAACAAACAGGACTATCAGCATGATAAGCGTAATGGAAACCGTGTAAATATATCCTGCGCCTGCCATGGCCGAGCTGACACTCGGTGTGATCATCATATTGATGTTTCTTTCAGGACGGCCGAGGTGCAAAATTAACGGAAACATGGCGCACGATAAAAAGGCCAGAGCGAAAACAAGGGAAAAACGGGCAATGGGTTTCAGAGACTTGACCCCAAACACATAGTAAAGGGCGGCTATAATAAAAGAACCGTCCACCAATCCGGTGAGATAGGGGTATAATACGATCATCATACTCCAGTGAACGTGAAGGTCATTGGGAAAAATATAGTTGATCACATCCATCAGACCACCTCCCGCCTGAGACCCATATAATAAAGCGCCGGATAGGTTCCCATGTCTCTCTTAAGCACCGAGAGCACTCCGTGCTCATGCAGGAGCTTGTAAACCTCCGAGTTCTTGTCATTCAGATCGCCAAACTTACGTGCCCCTGTGGGGCAAACACTGACGCAGATCGGCAACAACCCTTTACGAACCCTGTGATAGCACCATGTACACTTTTCCGCCGTTCGTGTGACCGGATGGAGAAACCGGGCCGAATAAGGGCAGGCTTGAATACAGTAACCGCAGCCCACACAACGCTTATCATCCATCAGGATAAAACCGTCGGGTGTTTTGAAAGTGGCCCCTACCGGGCAAACCTGCACGCATGGGGGTTCTTTGCACATGTTACACAATTTGGGTACAAAAAACGTATCTCGAATCTCCACATCCAGATCGGTTCGTGGAATTTGGTAACCGTCAAACCCGCCGTTTGGCGAATCCACATAGACCTGGCTTTCAAAATCTTTGACATACCTCTCCACCCAGGTCCTGTAAAAACCATCCGGAACATTGAACTCCCGCCGGTCAGCCACGCAGCAAGAGCCGCAGCCGATGCAGCGAGTGATGTCCACGATAAAGGCAAACCGTTTACTACACAGGTCCCATTTCTTGCCCCGGATTCCGGGGATTTGTTCCGGCAATTCCGGAGTAGCGGCTCCCATGGGCATGGGAATCACCAAGAGCAAGGAACCTGCAATGGTGCCATTAAGAACTTTCTTGATAAAAGCCCGGCGGTCTCTATCCAGTTCGGCATCCGGCTTTCCCATCAACTCGCCTCCTTTATGCCAACGATTTTTTTTGCCCGGTTTATATATCTTAGGGGGGCGTGTACATGGTGGCATTGGTCACAGGTATGGGAAACTTTGACCTTCTGGCTTTCCAAATGCTCCGGCATCATTACCGTCTTTATAACCTCCCCAGGTCTGGCCTGGATAGCACGATTGTGGCACCGCAGACACAGAATTTTAATCTCTTCTTTCTTTTTTACCGGGAGTTTTCCAAACACCTTGCCATCCTTGACATGATCCGCATAAGGACCATGACAAAACTCGCAGGAGATGGTTTTGTGAAGACCTGTCAGATGGATATTTGATTCGTACGGATGACAGGACAGGCAGGAGGCGTTTGTCATGTGACGGATTTCCCGGTTGGCCTCTTCTTCAATGGCATCAGCACGATAATGTCCGTACTTGCCAAATGATTTAGGAGTGAGATACCACTTTCCTATAAATCCGAGGACTGCAAAAACCACAAGGCCCAGAATAATGCGTTTGACATGAGAATTGTAACTTGATTTCACTTTCGATCTCCGTACTGCTCAAGTTAACCGCTAAAGGGTCCGGATGGATAAGAAAAAGTTTGATAACTACTCAGGTTCATGGGTTCAGGGTTCAACGTTCAGGGTTAAGGACAAGGACGGCATTGAAGACCCGAAGTCCTCGTTAAAAATGCTCATGTCCCCAAATAATTGCCAATTTGGCTCCAAATTTTGGATTAGGCACAAACATTCTCCCACATCTTTTCGTGATCAAAGGTGTCTCGGGTAAAATCGTAGATATAAGTTGAGGTCC
>JAUVRS010000192.1 GCA_030597505.1 Desulfobacteraceae bacterium | reverse complement strand
TCGGAACCCACGAATATGGCACCGGCCCTGTCTGTGAATTTTCCTTTAAGTTTTGGCTCTTCGTGGGTCGACTCAATTTTCAGGACAATGGTCGTGACAACGACAACCGCCAGGGCGAGGACAAAGACAGCACCGATTATCAATGGTGTTTTTGGGATGTTTTTCATCATTAAAGCTCCATGACGTCGCTAAAAGACGTGGTTTTATCAATTGGTTTTTAATATTTCGGTTTTATGAGGCTTCAGAACTTCCTGACAATCGAACTCAATAAAATTTTTTGTCAGGGATGCCAGTGTCCTATAAAAAGATAGCTCGGTTGTTGCAGTGACCTTGTCACAAAAGGGCCCCACCCAACGGATAAGATGATCTTCAAGAAACCGGCGCTCCAGTGCCAGACAACGCCACGCTTCCTCCTCGTCATCTTTGGCCCAGGCCTGTTCCTCGTGCCGGGTAAGCATTTCCAAAAATTCCAGTTCAACGCTGATGTGGTCGGGAAGCCCCTGATACTGGATTTTGTATTCGAGCCCTGTGGCCTCAATAAATTTCTTGACCTCTACGGTTGAAGCACCCCACAGTTGACCCGACTGTCCATCCTCCCGTTTGTGATGGACCGATTCGTGGGGAGAAATATGTTTGCCTGGCCCGAGAAAAAGCCGGGTGTATTCCACAGCCATTTCTTCCAGGAGGTCATTTTCCGAGCGCGTCATAAAGTCATCATCCAGTTCGCCACCCCACTGCGACAGGACCTCCAGGAACTGGGGGTCCCGGACCTGTTTGAGCAGGTCGCGCGTAGGCTCCTGTCGGTACAGCATGGCCAGAAGCCCGTAGATATTGCTTCTGTGGGTGGCCATGGCCATCAGTTCCGATCTGTCTGCAGAAACCATTCAAGTTTTCTCCACAAGGGCTATGCCTTTGTCACCTTGCACACGGTATCCATAAAACGGTTCTGACCGCTGACCGGGGCAGGGGAGTTGGAGATGACCCAGTTGGGATGGACCCCATATGTCTTCCACCATTTTTCTTTGAGACCGGGGTCATTATCTGTGGCCATGGGAGCTTTTTTCCCTGAGGCATACCGGCCATATTCCCAGTGTCCCAGGTGATGCGACACGGCAACGATGCCTGGAACGATCCCTTGTGTAACTTGCGCCGTGGTCGTAATTTCACCTACCGTGGAGGTGATCTTTATCTTGTTCCCGCTTTTGATACCAAGTTCCTTGGCGGTTTTAGGGTTTATCTTGGCAGGATTATCATGATACATCTCCGTGAGCCATTTGCAGTTGGCAGTCCGTGAGGCGCCTTGGACCGGGACTTTATAAGTGGTCAGGATAAGGTCGCCCGCCCCCATTTTTTCATGTTCGGGAATGGGCGTATACGTCGGCAGGGACTGTTGCCCTTTGATCTTCAAGAGTTCTGAATATAGTTCAAAATAGCCTGATTTGTTTACTCTATCCGGATAAAACCCCTTGTAGACCTTGTCGCCTATCTTCTGGCCGACGTATCCCTCATAGGCATTTTTGGCCTTGGTGTAACCGGCATCCGGATTTTTGGATTTTTTTGAATCCCAATAGACGCCCGTTACCTCGTCAAATACAACCCCGTCTTTTTTGAGGTCTTCGGCTTTGACCTCGATTTTGTACATGTAATAATCGGGTTTGGCCTTGGGGTCATGCCAGACACCCTGTTTTTTCATGTGTTCAAAACCGCCGGCCTCCTTGACACCGGGGGTCTGATCACAAGACAATTTGACAAATTCCTCAGCGGATTTAAACCCGAGCGGGAAACCCATCTTCTCTGCCAGGTCACAGACAACATCCTTAAAATCACGACTTTCACCCAGGGGTTTAACAAAGGGCTGTCGGATGTAGTATTCGGGAACCTGGGTTGCCGAAGGTCCGTCTTCCCAGTCCCACCACTCAAGATAGGACGGGTTTGGCAGAATCAAGTCGGCCAGTGCCGCTGATTCGTCATAATAAGCGTTTACACAGACCGAGTAGGGGATAAGACTTTCATCCTTCATGATGTCCGTGTTTGTCTTGCAGTTTCCGTTTGAGTAAACCGGGTTATAGCAGTACCACATGTATATATCGGGTCGCCCCCACTTTCCTGCCTTTATCATATCAAGAACCTGATGACTGACGTGGTGGGTTGGGTAGACGACAGTGTCCGGGAAGCCGTCAAGTATATCCAGTTTTTTTGCCTCTGGCTTGTCTTTGGGCCCCTCGGGGTATTGCCACTCCGGCGTAACGGCCCGACACCGGCCACCCGGGTTGTCGATGTTGCCGGTGATGGCGGCCAGCATCTGGATCGCACGCTCGTTCTCGGTGCCGTTATAATGGGCCGCTGTTCCCCTGTAGTTTATGACACAGGCCGGTTTGGTTTTTGCAAACTCAAGGGCCAGGGACTTGATCTTGGCAGCCGGGACATTGCTTATCTTTTCCGCCCATTCCGGTGTGTACGAGGCCAGGTGTTTCTTGAGGGCAGCTGCCTTTTCATCCGTGGAGGCGGCAGGGTTTGGGGTTGCCTTTATAAATTTGAAAAACTCTTTGTCGTAAAGCCCGGCATCCATTATTTCCTTGCACATGGCAAGGGCAACGGCCCCGTCTGTCCCCGGCTTTATGGGGACCCATTCTGTGGATCGGGCCGCTGTGTTGGATAACCTTACGTCAAAGGTGACACATTTCACTTTCCTTTCAACCATGGCGTCTACGAGTCTTTGCAGCAAGGGGATTGCATTTGAATGTGCCTCCAGGGGAGAGGCTCCAAAATTTAATACAAATTTGGTGTTATCAAAATCCCAGTTATCATAGTGTTTTCCCCAGGTCAGTTCCTGGCCGGTCCATTTGGCAGACTCGCACAAAGAGGTGTCGTTGCCGATGGTTCCTGTGCCGTATGTCTTGAGAAAAATGTCTTTTACCATCTTGCGGGTTGAAGCCTCCATGCGGCCGTAGTGGAACATAAATTTTTCCGGATGACCGTCATCCCGAAGTTTTTTTAGACGGCCCGCGAGTTCGGTCAGGGCTTCCTCCCAGGAAACCCTTTTCCACTTTCCCTCCCCGCGTTTCCCCGCGCGCTTCATGGGATAAAGAATTCTTCCGGGGTCGTAGAGCTGGTTTATCCCGGCGCCCCCCTTGGAACAAAGCTTACCAAGCCCTCTGATGGAATCAAGTTGCCCTTCCAACTTGACAAGCCGCCCATTTTCCATATAACCGACCATGGCGTCTCTGGTGTTACACGCCCAGCAGGCCGAAGGGATCATCTTTCTCTCTGCGCCGGTCTTGGGAGAAAAATCCATATTGCCCGCTGCTAGCTTTATGGCACCGGCCAGGGCATTTCCCTTAAAAATCCCACTGGTTGCCAGGACAACGCCGCTGGCTATGCCTAATTTTATCAGGTCACGTCGAGTTATTTTTTTCATATCTCCCCCTGTTTTCTTGCGTTATGCTGGATAACGAAATTTTTTACGGTTTTAGTTTACCTTGCATTTGAAGGAGTCTTCCTTATATACCTTTTTTGCCATCTTTGTCTTTAACACCTTATCCGGGTCTATATAAAAGTTCATGGGAACCGTGTCTTTTTTTGGCAGAAGGGTTGTTTTGTCACGTTTTTCTTTTAGTTTAAATTCTTTGACGAGTTTTGCGACTTCACTGTTTTTATCATTTAGGTCGCCAAACACCCTTGCCCTGCCCGGACAGATGTTTACACAAGCCGGGACGACCCCTTTGTCGATACGGTGCGCACAGGAAGAGCATTTGGCAATGCCGTTCTTGCTCGTGTCTTTTCCCGCTTTCAGATGTTTATTAAACGCGCGTGCGCCATAGGGGCATGCCGTTATACATTTCCCGCACCCCGTACAGTACTCATTTTTTAGCAAGATCAAGCCGTCAGGCCGTTTGTAAGTTGCTCCGTCCCTGTAACGGATTTTCTTGCCGTCGGGTGTTATATATTTCTGCCGCTGTTTGGGGTATTCGGGACAGTTTTTGACACAGGGTGGGACCCCGTCTGTTCTATTGCCCGCGCAGTGATTACAGCGTATGGGCAGGCATGGTTTTCTTGTATCAGGGTATCTGCCCACCATCTCTTCGTTAACCACGGTGTTCCATACTCCCAGAGGTACATCATATTCGGCTTTACAGGCAACCGTACAGGCCCTGCACCCCACGCACCTTCTCAGATCAAAAACCATTGCCCATTTCGGGGCCTTGGCCTTTTTACGGCCGCGGCGTTTTGCGGCTGCATGGCCGGAGGGTACAAGACTTGCGGCCGCCGCGAGTCCGGCGGCACCTGCCCCTTTTAGCATCTGACGTCTTGTGGCAGAGAATTTGTCGCTCATAATAATAGCCTCCTTAAGGTATTCAGATAGTTTCAAAAAAATGGATTTGTTATGTTAAACTTCATTTTAATTAGCGCAACGGGAGCTAGCCGCCATTGCCTTGAAGTTCTTCAAGCTCATCTAGCAGATCTTCGAAATTCCCCATGGCGGCATCTATAAGCAACATTGCGTATTTCTTGTTGTGGACTCCATTGCCATACAAGACCAGTTTCAGGTTTTCCCGGCCATTTTCAAACCATTCCTTGACCTCGTCCAAATCGGACGCGGGGAGTTTGGACTCGGATAGTGCCTCTTGAGCCTCTTCCTCCAACTCCTTGGCGGCTTCTAATTCTTTGGTCAATTCGGTTTTCCAATCTTGGAGCATCTTGTCGTGCTCCTTTGTGTGACAGGCCACACAGGTTTTGCCGGAGGCCTTCATGACCGGGTTGCCCTTGGTGCCGACCCCCATCTCCACGTGGCAGCCCAAACAGTTGGTCCTGGCCTTTAGCATCGGGTCCGGGGATTTGATTACCCCTTCCCGTTTCTCTCCCGCGATAAGGAGGCGTTGGTAGTTGTGGGGTTCAGGATGGCAGATGGCGCAACGGTCCTGGAGAAAGGGAGGCTGTTGTGGCTGATTAAGGTCTGCCTTGGTGTGTCCGATGGGCCGGTGGCAGTCAAAACATCTGGAGTTCTTGATTGTCACGTGTTTTTCGTGCATCAATTTTTTGTTGCCCGCTTCCTTGAGATCCTTGGGCTGGTCGTGGCAGGCAAGACAATTCTCATCCTTTACCCGCCCTGCACCGAGGACCAGCGTGGTTTTGAGTTCGTTGCCGTCAAAAAAGGCCTCATATCGGGACCCACCGGCTGCCTGGATGAGATCATAATGGCAACTGCCACAGGTGACATTGGCCTTTTCAAGCATCTCATGGGTGATGGGTTTTTCCCCCGAGGTCTGGATCGGTTTTTTTGGCAGTTCGTGACACAGCTTACATTTACCCCTGCCCTCATTGAACTTGGTGTTTTCAAAGCGACAGAGATGACAGGTGGCTTTTTCTACCTGAGAATGCCTTTTATCGGTCTCGTGCTTGTGACAACTGGTTCAGTTGATCTTCGTGCCTTCTATCTGTTTTTTCTTTTCAACCTGTTTCT
>JAUVRS010000208.1 GCA_030597505.1 Desulfobacteraceae bacterium | reverse complement strand
GTTTCGCCCCAACAGGGTGACGACTTGACCCTGGTCGACCTGGAAAGAGATGCCGAATAGGACCCGGATCTGTTCGTAGGCGGTATAGACGTTTTCCACCTCTAGGATCACCGGCTTTCTCCCATATAAACCTTCTGAACTTCCGGATTGGCTCTGACCTCATCCGGAGGTCCGGAGGCAATTAATTTGCCCTGATGTAAAACCATGATCCGTTCTGAAATGGAAAAAACCACGGACATGTCATGTTCGGTAAAAAGCAGGGTCAGACCTTTTTCTTTTACGATTTCACCGATAAGCTCAATGGTTGCCCGGGTCTCCTGAGCGGACATGCCGGCTGTGGGCTCGTCAAGGAGGAGCATTTTTGGTTCCATTGCCAGGGCAATTCCCAGCTCCAATTGCTTCTGGAAGCCATAGGCCAAAGACCCGCTCACCTCATCCTGATGTTCCTGCAAACCCACCCTCTCAAGAATCTCATGGGTTTCTTCCTGAAACAGGGGTTGGACCGGGGTGAAAAAGTTAAAACTCTTTCCCCGGTGTGTCAACACAGCGGCCTGTATGTTTTCAAAAACGGTCAGCCTGGAAAATATATTGATTCGCTGGAAAGAGCGGCCCAGACCCAAACGGCAGACCTTGTGGGCGTTCAGGCGTGAAATATCGATATCATTAAAAACGATCTGCCCTTTGTCCATAGACAGGTGGCCCGTGATCAGGTTGAAGAGTGTGGTTTTCCCCGCCCCATTGGGACCGATGATGGCACACAATTCCCCTTTTTTGACGGTAAAATTGACCCCGGCTATGGCCATGAATCCATCAAAGGACTTTACAAGGTTTTTTACCTGGAGAATCATTTGGATGGTCTCCACTTTTTAATTTGATCCTGAAAAAAACCAACGATCCCACCGGGAAAGAAGAACAGCAATAAAACAAGTATCGAGCCTAAGATAAAGGGCCAGTACTGGGTGTAGGAAGTGACCTCCAATCTCAGATAGAGCAGCACCCCGGCCCCGACCATCGGGCCAAAAAAACTATACATACCCCCCAGAAGGGTCATGATCAGCACCTCGGCTGATATTGGCCAATAGCAGAAGTCCGGAAAAATGCTGTGGTTAAAAATGGCGAACAGCCCCCCTGAGATGGCAGAGAAAAAGCCTGAAACGATAAAGGCCAGGAGCTGGAACAATTTCACATTAATACCGATAGATTCGGTTCTTTCGGGGTTATCACGAATGGTCGTCAGTATGCGGCCAAACGGGGAGTTGACGATCCTTCTGAGCAAAAACACGGAAACAACAACCACGATCAATGTGAAATAATAAAATTTTGTCTTGGACCCAATAAATTCAGGGAAATCAATACCGTAGATTCCGGTGTCTCCACCGGTCAGGGAATTCCATTTGAAGATAATTGCCCAAACTATCTGGGAGAAAGCAAGCGTGAGCATGGCAAAATAGATCTTTGTCAGGCGTACACAAAAAAAACCGATGATCAGGGCGGCCGCTGCCCCGGAGAGACCGGTTAATGCAAATGCGACCCCGAACGTGAGCCCGGCCTTTTTGATCAACAGGGCGTATGCATAGGCCCCAATCCCAAAATAGGCTGCTTGACCAAATGAGACCAGACCCGTATAGCCCAACAATAAATTCAGACTCACGGCAAAGAGCCCGAAAATCAGGACATCCGTTAAAAGAAACACGTAGTAACGGGACCCTGTCAGGGGGACCAGCGCCAGGAGCACGAGGACGGCTATAAGGACCCAATTTTGTCTGGACATGTCTTTAACGCTGCAATGGCCTCCCCAAAAGGCCCCATGGACGAATGATCAAAACAAGAACCATGATGACATAGATAAAAATCATGGACAACCTGGGAAAAACCAAGATACCCATGGAATAAACCGTCCCGACCATCAGGGCGGCTAAAAAGGTGCCCCAGAAGCTTCCCAATCCGCCGATTACCACCACAATGAATGCATTGATAATGATTTCCACATCCATGCCGGGCCGGATGGTTACAACCGGGGAAACCAGGGCCCCGCCCAACGCGGCCAGCCACGAACCAATAACAAAGACAACGGTAAATAGTCTGTCCACGTTGACCCCGAGACTGCCAAGGGTCTCCCGATCCAGCGCCGCCGCCCGAATCATCCTCCCGGAGCGGGTTCGGAGCATAAAAAACCAAAAAAGAAAGGCGATGCTGGGACCCAGAAAAATAATAAAGATGTTGTATTTGGGAAAATACTGCCCGAAGATTTCAACTGCCCCCTTCAGTACCGCCGGGCGGGACACGGATAGTTGGTCAACGCCCCAAATAAACCTGGCCACGTCACTCAAAATCAGGACCAGGGCATAGGTAAACAGAAGCTGATTAATTTGTTCGTGTTGGTAAAGTCGGCGAAGCAAGAGTCGTTCGATGATACCCCCAAGCAGGGCCACGGTTACCGAGGCAACGATCACGGCCCACCAGAAGTAGCCAGGGGAGTCGACAAAAAAAGAGACACATTGGTAGGTTGTATATGCGCCCAACATATAGAGGGAGCCATGGGCAAAATTCAGGACTCCAAGGACACCAAATATGATGGAAAGACCGGAGGCAATCAGAAAAATAAACATGGCGTTTGTCAGTCCATAGAGAAATTGAATGGCTACAAACGAAAAATCAAAGTTCATTTCGTCAAACCCCCGGTCTTTCAAACAGAAGGCAGAAAGAGCTTGTACCTTCAAATTTTGGAAAACAGGCAAGCTCTATGGTTTTAGGACATTATTCCATCAATTTCTCCGCGTCGATGTATTCCACAGGTTTCAGAATAAGGAAAGGATACTCGGGGACCTTTGTCAAGGTACCCCAGTACTGCCCACGCGCAGCCTGATGATCCTTGGCCCGCATTTTTAGTTTGCCCACTGATGAGTTGATGGTTAATCCCTCAAGGGCCTTGATCACGGCATCGGTATCAGTGGTGCCGGCCTTTTTGATCGCTTCGGTGAGGAATTTCATGGCATCATATCCGGTTCCTAACCAGCTGGAGGGATATTTCTCACCCGTAAACGCTTGACACTGTTTTACCCAAGCTTTATGCCAAGGGGTGTCGGGGTAGTAGAAAGTGTCATAGGTATTGGAAATGATTCCAGCGGGCATATCATCTCCCGCACCTTTTACGGCTTCCAGGCACCCGGCTTCGCCGGCGGAAACAAATCCTATTTTTTTAAAAAATCCCAAAGGTGAAGCCTGTTTTGCAAAGTTGATAAAATGTCCCCCCCACAGGCTACCAAACACGGCATCGGGTTTTGAGGCCATGACAACATTGATAAACGGCATATAATCCGATTCACCCAGCTTGGGCCAGGCCTGATGAACAATTTCGACATCCGGTCGGAGCTTTTTCAGCCAGGGAATAAAGGCCGCCGTAACACTATGGCCGTAAGAATAATCCGGACCGATCGTGGCCCAGCGCTTCCATTTCTTATTCTTGGCCGCGAGCACGGCGCCGCTTCGCCCCTCGGTCTTTGAGTTGGCGGCCGACCTGAAAACATATTTATGAAGCCTTGGCGGTTCAGTCATACCAGCCACTTTTGAGATCGGGGCGATGTAGAGAATTTGTTCCTGTTTAGCGACCTCCGACAGGGCCAAACCTTGCGAAGAAGTCAGGCCACCGACCAGGAAATCTATATTATTCTTGTTGATCATTTCCTTGGCCACACGAGTTGCCTCGTCCGGACTGTTCTTGCAATCACGGACAAGAAGTTTAATTTTTCTCCCCAGGACGCCTCCGGAGTCATTGACCTCTTTGACCAACATCTTAGCGCCTTCGGCAGAGGGTTTTCCAAAAACGGCTCCGCCTCCGGACAGATACATCGGAAAACCCACCACGATATCTTTGGCCCCCATGGCCGGTAAGGAAAAAGCAACCATAACCATACAAATAGTGGTGATTACAAGTAAACGTTTCATACTCATTACCTCCTTTTAGGTGGTTAATAGTTATCGGTTAATTTCCTCTGCCTCCTTCTGGTTCGGGACATCAGTTTAATCCTTAGTTCATTGACCCCTAAGTTCTGCTATTCATTTTGGCAACTTAAATCTGGAAAAATGCTGGGAAAAATCCGAAGCACGAAATACGAAATACCAAACAAATCCGAAATATGAATGTTCAAATGTTCAAAACAATAGACAAAATGATGTGGAAGGTGCCGTTGGCTCTATAATCTAATATGTTGTTTTTATTATGGTTTTATAAATTTAGATTTTGGTTATTAGAATTTGTTTCGAGTTTCGACATTAGGAATTCGGGTTTCCCGTCAAAAAACACCCGTTGAAACGTATGACTTTGTGTTGATATCTCATGTTGCCATATTGGTTAGAAAACTTTATGAGACGGGGTATTAGTTGCATAAATAAAATGGCCTTTTTCTCCTGTTTATGGAAGACCCACAAAGAAAAAACGCCTCCAGGAACAGCTCCCCAAAGGCGCTTTTAACGTCGTCAGCGTAATGCAGCAAATATAGGCTTTCGGCTTTAGGGACATTGCCCTGCCTTTTAGACCTTTTGCAGTTGTTTCGTTGAAAAATTATCTGTTGACAGATGTCTTTCAGACATAAATACCGGACTTGTTCGAAAAGTCAAGGGTTTTCGCCACTGCAATTCAAGAATTTGTCTTGCGATTCTTTCATAGCAAAATTGTCGCATTTAGTGAGATCTGAAGGTTATGCTTCTTGTAATACCTTTATGGAGACATTCTCTACGATGTCTTTGACCTTTTCTCTATAGGAAAGCATATGGGGGGCCGTCAGATGGGTCTTCAGCGCTTCGAGACTTTCCCACTTTTCAATAATCGTTACGACGTTTTCGTCCATGATTTGCGGGGGGATGTCGGTAATGATATCCACGGTTGGGGCGTAGTCGATACACCCTTCCTCTGCCTTGACGTGAGAGATATTGGACTTGAATATCTCGATAAACTCTGAACGACTTCCTGGTTTTACTCGTATTGAGGCGCTTACATGGATCATATCGATTCTCCTTTCATAGATGGGACCATTTGGCACAATCGGAATTAAGGGCTTGCGAAAGCCCTAAGGGCTCGCGCAAAAATAACTTCACATTTTCGCATGCCATCTTCAGATCATCTTCGACCGCGCCTCAATCGTGAAATCCTCGGAAGAGTGTTGCTATTCCTGT
>JAUVRS010000205.1 GCA_030597505.1 Desulfobacteraceae bacterium | reverse complement strand
TAATGTTCTCTCTCCCTGACCGCCCGTGTTTGAATAGAACCGGATTCGGATCCAAAACCAGGCTCTGTCAGAGAAAAGGCGTTTATCTTGTCACCAGATGACATACGGCCAAAAAATTCGGCCTTTTGCGCCTCATTTCCCCAGTCTCTCAAAATTTGAATGACCGTCTGGTTTACAAAGATGATCATGGCTGCTGAGGCATCCACCTTGGCCAGTTCCTCCACGACAACGGCAATGGTGGTATAATCGGCGTCTATTCCGCCATACTCGGTTGGCAGACTCATTTTCAAAAGACCATTTTCGGCCAGGTGTCTGACGATTTCAGGGGATGAATACCCTGTTGTGTCTGCCGCTTCAACCAGCGGGCCGATTTCATCTCTGCCCAATCTCTCAACCATCTCTTTGATCATTTTCTGTTCGTCGGTAAACTGAAACATATACAACCTCCTCGTTATGGTATCACCTGTAGAAGTCGTTACTTCCCAAGACTTTCGTTTTTTTGTCTTCTTCAGTCCTTTTCAGGAATTCTATAGATTTTCAATAAGTTCGGGCACCGTGGAGTTCGGGTGTTTATTGTAGGCGCTCTCTAAACCAGTCGTCGTAGCGTGGCTGATATTTGGAGTTTTGACAAAAGCACGGAGAAGCCAACAGGGTTCATTTGGAGAAAACCCCAAATATCAACCACTGCGAAAGTCAGAAGTAAATCCACTTTGAGAGAGCGCCTACAATAAACACCCGAACCCCACCCCAGAAATCCTATTATTGCTTCCGGACTTATTGAGAGGTTACGGATCGTTTTACTGATTCGGCACTGGGCACAACCAAATCTGACCCAAGTCCAGGCGCCAATTCTGCGAAGTTATTTCTGCGCAGGCCCTAAGGTTCAAAGATGTTAAAATCACCTCTCTGGAAAACTCTTCCTTTCTTTCCAATAAACTCCTGTTTCATCATGGCATTAAGGATGTCCTTGTCTCTTGGCAGTTTCGCCAAGAACCGAGATCCATCATCCAGCCTTCCAATAACAATGCCGCCAACAGCCTGTCCCTGGCGGTCATGAAAAAGCATATAGGTTTCCAAATCTCCGGTTCCCGAGGCCTTTTCCACGATCAAAGGACCTTTGAGAGGGCCCGACATCTGATGACGGTCCGTGTCCGGGATCACTTTATAAGGATGTTTTCCTGGCATGCCTGAGTAGATCCCGACCGAATGTTTGCTGATGAACCAACTCAAGGCCTGCACCATGCCAGTGGCAGCCGGGTCTTGTCTAAGCGTTTCCACCATCTTACAAATGGCATGCAGGGAATAGCTGTTCCCCGGACCGCCAAAATAAGCCATGCCACCGGTAATAGTAAGTGGACGGGGATCATCTTTGGGAAGCTCTAACATATTGCGTGTAATTCGCGGCGCACAGGGAAAACAACTGTAGAAATCAAGATAATTTATTTCATTCAAGGAAAGACCGGTTGGTCTCATGGCCGCATCTGCAGCTTCCCGGACAGAGGGAGACGAATGGAAATCTATCCGTTTAGTGACGTGCCATATATCGGAGGCATCTCCTGATCCCAACAGGTAGACCCATTTCTTCCTGGGAACACCAAGTTCTTTTGCAGTCTGTGTATCTGTCAGAAAAAGCGCCGCTGCCTGATCCACCTCCATAATCGAGCACATGGATTTGGTGTACGGAAAAGAAACCATCCGGTTATCGGGGGTGATCTCAATGATCTCATCACTGGACTTAGTCTCCTGAAACCAGGAATACGGGTTTTTTGATGCAATTGAGGAAAATGTGGAACAGAAATTGCCCAGTTCTTGTCTGTGTTCGGCCATGGACAGTCCTTCATGATGTCGCAGGGCGTTTTCAAAAAGCGGATAGAAGTGAATGGGAAGCTGACGGCCATATTTTTGCTCCAATGGTGTCACGGCGTCACGCAGGTCGCCGACCATATGGGGCATTTTGACAGGAAAATCCCAATCCCAGCCTTTTCCCCCTCTTGCCTTTGCCGCCACCTTGCGTGAATAAAGGGCCTCTCCGCCACATATGAGGGCAAGTTTGGTTTGTCCCTTACAGATTTTTTCGGCCGTACGATTCACAAACCACTGGGGAACGGAGGCCCCAACCCAGGTATATTCCTCATTTCGAGGGTGTGCATTGATCCGATGGGATAGCTGAGAAGGTAGTCCTTCCGGAGAACGCGACAGGATGTTGACCAAACACAAGGTATCGATCCTTCCGGCAAGTCCCTCCAAATCCACATCTATTTCGGCCTTTTGGATCGCCACCTCGATGAGGTCCAGGGGTTTTTTTATGTTCTCAACATCAGTAGGGTGATGAACATGCTGGCCCACGCCTATGATTACTGGCCGCTTTTCTTGCGCATGTCTAGTCATTCATTCCTCTCTATGCCTCAGAAAGCGCATTATTCCTGAGTCTCTGAAGGGACTCTCTATATTTCGTTCAAAGCACCCCCATCCCCCTCTGTACTGAAATCCCCACGGGGCTGCTCAGGTGGATAGGCTAAACAACTTCAGTCTGACTACGTGAGTCGTCACGTTTGGACTAATATTATGGCCCCAAAAATGTGTCAAGAGGATTCTTCTCCCCAAAGGACGTGTGTAAGGATTGGTGGTTCGGTCAAAAAAAATCCCCAATCAAAAGCCTTTGCAGAACATATCCAAATCCAGGAAAAACCTACATTTTTATTGCCGAAGTAACATTTCCTTGATTGTGGCAACACGTTTTTTATGGACTATATCTATTCTCTTGATGCGTCTTTATAAACCATGATAATGTAAACGATAAAGGGTAAAGCCGGAAACAGAAAAGGGGCATGTCTGCACGTTACCAATAAAATCTGCTGCACAGGAGGTGAACGCTTTCACATGATCGCTTTTAGCCTTACCGAAGCACAAAAGCGTTTGGTTGATTTGGCCAGAGACTTCTCGGCAAAGGAGATCCGGCCGGTTGCCCTCGAATATGACCGGGATGGAACCTATCCCGAGGCCATTTTAAAAAAGGCGAATGAACTGGGTCTCATGTATACAAATATCCCTTTGGAATACGGGGGATCAGGGATGGATTATGTGACCCACTATATCGTCACCGAGGCCCTAAACTACGATTGCTGTGCCATTGGGCAAATGATCGGTATCTCGCACCTTTCAACGGGTGCAATGCTTCTGGGCGGCACCGATAAAAAAAAGAAGAAATTCCTGGGGCAGATGACCAAAAGCTACCGAAGCGGAAGTTTTTGCCTGACAGAACCGGAAGCCGGGTCGGATGCCGGGGCAATGAGAACAAAGGTGGAAAAACGGGGCAACGAATATGTGATCAACGGCGCCAAGTGTTATATTACCAATGGCGGGTACGCAGACCTGTTGTGTCTGTTTGCAACGCTTGATACAAACCTGGGCATAAAGGGGATTTGCTGTTTTGCAGTTCCCCGGGATACCCCCGGTATATCGGTTGGCAGGACCGAGGACAAGATGGGACATCGGGCACTTAACGTGACTGAAATCCTGTTTGAAGATGTGACGCTCACCACTGAAAATTTGATCGGAGAAGAGGGCCAAGGGTTCAAACTGGCCATGATGGCCCTTGACCGGGGACGGGTGAATGTTTCGGCGGTTTGCACGGCCATTTCCCAGAAGGCCTTTGACGAGGCCGTGGCATGGGCCCGGGAGCGAAAGCAGTTTGGTCAGGCCATCGGCAATTTTCAAGGGATACACTTTATGCTTGCTGACATGAATGCCCTGATCATGGCATCGAGGGCCATGTATCTCCAGTGCGGTTGGATGCTGGATCAAAACATTCGTTGTTCAGTGGAGGCCGCCACAGCAAAATGCTTTGCCTCGGATGCGGCCATGAAAGTCACAACCGATGCGGTCCAGATTCTGGCCGGCTCAGGTTATATGAAAGGTACAGTAGTAGAAAAACTTATGAGAGACGCAAAATTGCCCCAAATTTTTGAGGGAACTAATCAGATAAACCGTATTGTGGCAGGTCGTGGTGTCCTAAACAACCGGAGCGTTCTTTTTTGAGAGGTTCTCTTTAGGACATTATGGAGGTCAGGGCCTGCGCAAAGTCAATGCAAAAGATTATCCAATATCATTGTTGACAAGGAAAGAATTCGATGAGTCGTAAACAAACAGTTGTTTCCGTTGTTAAAGGGAAAGACCCCGAAATGATCACCCGGGAGGCCATTTCTTTGATTGGAGGATTGGGTCCGGTTTTGAAATCAGTGAACACACTCCTTATCAAACCCAATTTTGGGGTTGACCTGCCCTCCACCACCGGGGGAACAACAAACCCCCTGGTGGTTAAAACGCTGATAGAACTCGCGAAAGAAGCAGGGGTCAAAAAGGTGGTCGTGGGGGAAAGTTCTGTCGTAGGATATAACGCGGGGGAAATTTTTGACTTTCTGGGGGTGAGAGAACCTTTTAAAAAGGCAGGGGCCGAACTGGTCAATATGGATGCTGATCAGGCAGTCCAAGTCCAAATCCCAAATGGAAAAGTCTTCGAAAAAATGAGAATCCATCGTACTGCCTGGGAAAGCGACTTTATCATCAGCGTCCCGGTAATGAAAACGCACTTTCAAACAGTGGTGAGCCTGGGTCTAAAAAACATGAAGGGAACACTCCCCGATTCCATGAAAAAACTCTCGCATCGAATCGGCGTAAAAGAACGTAAGGAGGAGTTCGAACTGGAACATTCAATACTGGACCTAAACAGCGTTATAAAACCGCAGTTGACCGTGATAGATGGGATTGTGGGCCAGGAAGGCTACAAACCGGGAAGCCCCGGCGTGAGTGGAAGCCCCATACAGATGGACTGTGTGGTGGCCGGGTTTGACGCTGTGGCGACGGATGCAGCAGCCGCCTATCTTATGGGTTTTGAGCCGATGGAAGTGCCGCTCCTAAAAAGGGCCTTTGAACGGGGTATGGGTGAAGCCAGGCGATCGATGATCAAAACGATTGGAACACCGGCAAACCAGGAGCAAAAAAAATTCCGTCGCGCATCTCTGGATGGAATTCGCCTGACTGACAAGAACATCAGGTTATGTGTAGACAAAGGGTGCAGCGGATGCCGGGAAACCACTATCCTGGCGCTGGCCGGGATGGAATCAGACACAATCGCCGGTATAGGGGAGGCAGAGCTACTCATCGGTCAGCAAGCCGAGGCAATTTCATCCGAATGGAAAAAGATCCTGATAGGAAATTGCGCAAAAGATTTACCC
>JAUVRS010000128.1 GCA_030597505.1 Desulfobacteraceae bacterium | reverse complement strand
TTTAGTACAATATTATAATGTTATTTTAATGGTCAAGAAAAAAGCGTCTATTTTTGGTATTGTGTTATTTTTTGTGCCATTGTAATTGGAGGGTTGGTTTGTCAAAGCAAATAATTTGGTCGATTTATTTTTCACATGCCTGTGTTTTTGTCCTGATTTTTGCTTTTGGCTTGACAATCACAGAATATGGGAATATCACGCATCCACAACACTAAACTATCTGTCTGCAAAGGGGCTTGAGATATAAGATTTCTGCTCCCAAACGCAAGAGGGGTAACTCACAATGGTTATTGATCAGCAATCAAAAATTCCCCTTTACTACCAACTCAAAGAAGATATCAAACAAAAAATACTACGGGGAGACCTCAAGGAAGGTGATCTTCTTCCTTCGGAGCGTGAATTCAATGAACGATATGATATTTCGTCGACAACTATCCGGCGCGCCCTAAACGACCTGGTTCATGAAAATTTTCTCGAAAGAAAGGCAGGGAAAGGCACATTTGTCCGCATCGGAAAAGTAAGGCGAGACCTGCGAAAAGTCTTGGGGTTTACCCAGAACATGAAGGAGATGGGTCTGACTCCCTCAACACAGGTAATGAGCAAAAAATTGGTCTCTGCAAATGCCTTTGCAAGGGACAAACTTAGTTTAAAAAAAGGAGCCAAAATCGTCAAGCTAAATCGGTTGCGTTTGGCCAACGACACCCCCATGATGCTCGAAACCAGGTATATCCGAACTGATTTATGTCCGGACATACAAAACCAAGGACTCTCTTCTTCACTGTGGAAGGTTTTTGAGGATGTATACGGGTTCAAGCCATACCGGCACTCTCAAAACCTGAGAATTGCTAAAATTTCGGGCAATTCGGCCTCCCTGCTTGGACTTAAAGACAACTCGGTTGTTTTTCTTATAAAAGGGGTGACCTATCTGGAAAATGGCGAGGCAATCGAATGTGAAGAATCCTTTTATCGAAGTGACAAATATGACCTGGCATTTGAAGGCATAATAGAATGACCGGGTCTAAATGCCCGCCTGAAAGCCCTTGGAGTCACATGTCGCGATAACCACACCCCAATGCGAACCTCCGAAACTTCTAACTCGTTTTTTCAAAGATCTCGATAACAACGTTGTCCGGTCCTTTAAAATAGGTAATTTTTGGGCCGTTTTCTCTTGCCACCATTGGCGGTGCATTAAATCCAAAGCCAAGCGACGTTATCCTCTCGTATTCTTTATCCACATCATCAACTAAAAAGGCCAAATGAATGAGACCGGGTTCAGCCTGTCCAATATGTTTATTTTGTTTTTTTAAACCATTATTCTTATAGTCCAGCAACTCAATTTTGACATTATTTTTTTTGACAACACACACGTCCATGTTTACATCTTTTACACCGACAATCCGGCTTATCTTCTCACCTTCATTGTGGGTGCGATATTCCTCTTCCATTCCCATCACTTCGGTGTAAAATTTGACAGATTTCTCAAGATCTTTCACACCTATTCCAACATGAAGGAATTCTTTTACCATAATTTGTTCTCCTTGATCTGGATTCTGTTTTCTTCCGGGCCATTTTCCATGCAGAGCCGTTTGTCTCTCTGCATGGCCGGAGGACCTGGTCTACTTGGCCGAACAGTCAAACCCGCCGCTGCAACGCCTTCCAGTCTCCCAAACTTTATGAGAACTATATCTTTTTGTTGATCATTCAATGGATAAAGATGCCGACTGGTTTTTTCAAAAATTTTCTCTTGACACCCTCATAACATCATAATATTACCATATTTTAAATCTAAAGTCCAGATTCTGGTAGTAATCAAAATCTGAAAAACACTTTTTTTGGATTTTGCTGGAGGGCGGGCCCCGGTCTAAAGGTGGGCCGAGTCTGTTTAACATTCTTAAACCTTTAACATCTTTGAAAAGGAGGGTATGTGATGGACGTAACTCGGCGTGAGGTTCTCAAGAAAATCGGTCTCGGAGGTTTGGTGCTGGTAGGCGGGCATATCGTGAAATCCCCATTGAGCTTAACACAACTTGCCCACGCATCAGACGACAAGAAATGGAAACAGTTTGCCGGCTCAAAGATTGTGTTTATGTCGGAGGACACCCCCCCGACAGCCGCAATCAAGTCGAAAATCCAGTCATTCAAAGATCTGACAGGTATCGACATTGAGATTATCGAAGAACATCTGGATATTGTCGCGGAAAAAGTGGGCATTGATGTCAGAGGCAGAAGAGGTGCCTATGCCGCTTACTATTCCCAGGATAAACCCATCGGCGCTGTCTTTTACAAACATGCCGAAGACCTTCGCAAGTTTGAAAAGGACCCGAGCCTTCCCAAGGTCCCCAACGGCACTGGAAGCGACGTCTGGCTGAATCGATTCTTGGACATAACCGGACGTTTTTACGATGATCCCAAAATCGCTGCCTATCCTTATGACAATGCGGTCGCGGTCATGATGTACCGCAAAGACCTGTTTGAGAAGTACTCACCTAATTTTGAGACAGAGACCGGGAAACCGCTTGTTTACACAAGTAAGACCACCTGGAAAGATGTTCTGGAAATCTGTAAATTCTTTAAAAATGCTAAATTCCCGGACGTAAAATACGGTATTGCCCTTCAGGGTCGAGAAGGCTGGGGCGGTCAGCTTGATTATCAAAGGGTTTCCTATGCAAACGGCATGTGGTTGGAATGGGATTTTGATGACTATTTTGGCGCAGTGAATCCCGGACCCTGTAAGTGGGGAGATGAGCAGTCCATAATGACCATGGGCAATTACAAGGAACTCATGAAATATGCGCATCCCGATTCTTTAACAAACGATTGGTCTGGCGCCAATACCGCTTACGTTACTGGACTTGCTGCCATGCAGCCCCAATATGGTGAATTTGCGGCCGTGGTGGAAGACCCCAAGCAGTCAAAGGCAGCCGGAGGACGTACGGTCTATGACCTGTGTCCCAAAGGGGATCCTTCCTGGATCGTTAAAGGTGGAAAGGCAGTCAATGGCACAAACTGCGGCATCGGCGGCATTGCCATCAACCACTGGGCCAAACCGGAAATGCAAAAGGCAGCCTATCTCTTTGCGCTCTGGTCCACCTCTCACGACACCCAATACATGGTACTGAAAGATGTGGGTGGCACACCGACCAGAAAATCGGTTTTTGATATGCCGGATGTAAAAAAGGCCTTTGTCCGGGAAACCGCTCCTATGAAAAAAATCAAACCCGTAGAAATGGAAAAAGGCGTCATGGTAGACAAGGTTCCGTTGATGCCCAATGCCTTGACCTACGGACCAATCCTGAAAGGGATCTGGAAACCCGATTTTGTGGTGGGACCCAAGGTCCCAAAGTTTAACGAATATATCCAGATCCAGACCTCTGAAATCCACAAATGTGTCGCCGATCTCAAGTCTCCGAAAGAGGCGTGTCTGTCGATAAAAAAGAAAACAGATAGATTGTTCCGAGTGTAAAGGTTCATTTTTCAGGCTGGGCCGGGGTCAAAGTAAGAGGCCCCGGCCCAGTTTTTTCTTTAATCTTAACTTGATAGAAAATTTGATAAAAGGGGTGCTATGGTAGACTCGAAAGAGAAAGCAATAAACCCACAAATCCCGACATTACAGGAAGAAGGCGTAGCTCAAAGGTTGTTTAGCAGGATTAAGGGATTGCTCCCTTTTCACCTCTGGATCATGCTGCCGACCATTATCGTATTGGCAGCCATAACCATCTATCCCTTTGTTTGGATGGTGGTTATGAGTTTTAAAGAAACCGCCATGAATCCCGGCGAAAGCGACGTCTGGGTTGGGCTTTACAATTACACGCGCCTTCTTGACGATGAACCATTTATTAACGGCGTCAAGTTACTTCTCTGGTACTTTCTTCTCTGTCTGTCTATTGAAATGCTACTCGGGACAAGTGTCGCCCTTTTAATAAACAACATAAAATTCGAAAATTTCTTTATAATCATCTTTATCATGCCCATGATGGTGGCGCCCATCATAGTGGGGTATCTTTTCCGGTTTCTGTATAACGTCTCCTTTGGTTGGGGTTTTTGGCTGCTCAAATCTTTGGGTTTGATGTCAGGCGAAACCATCCTGGCAAATGCCAAACCGTGGCTGTTCTCATTTTTTCCGTCAACTGCGTTTATGGCTGTGGTTGCAGCAGATGTCTGGGAGTGGACACCCTTAATCTTCCTGATTGTTTTGGCAGGGCTAAAGGCAGTACCCCAAGACCAATTGGAAGCAGCCAGAGTTGATGGTGCGGGACCGGTTCGAACGTTTCTGGAAGTGACACTGCCCAATATCAAATCCGTATTGCTCATCGCCCTTGTGGTGCGCTTGATGGACAATGTCAGATATATCGATCTCATTTATGTGCTCACAAAAGGCGGACCGGCCGACACCACCAAGATCCTTCCATTCTATCTTTACAATGTTTCGTTTCGCTATTTTGAGTTCGGTCGCGGGGCAGCAATCGGTTTTATACTGCTGTTGTTTACCATTTTTATGGGATTGTTTTTTGTCAATGTAGTCTTTAAGAAGAAGGGGGTGTAAAACAATGGCTAGAACAGAATTGGTCTCCAAGGCGGCGAAAAGAAAGAGGGCGTTCTGGCGAACGCTTATGTATATTGCGATTGCTGCCTTTTTTCTGTGGACGACCCTCCCTCTCCTAATTATGGCCCTTTCCTCTATTAAAGAACTCCGCGACGCGTTTCAAATTCCTGAGGTGGGAGACTGGGCAGGCGCCCTAAAGATGATCCAATTTTCACCAACGTTTCACCATTATACAGATCTTTTTACAAAGGAGCATTTTGAGCATTATATCCTTAATAGCGTTATCGCCTCGGGGAGTGCGTCAATCAGTGCGGTGTCGTTAGGTTCCCTCGCTGCATACGGACTAGCCCGGGGAAAGATCCCAGGGGAACAGCATCTTTCCTTCTGGATCCTTTCCACCAGGATGGCCCCTGTGGTGGCCGTTATGGTACCCCTTTACTCCATATTCACCGGTTTGGGTCTTTTGGAGCCATCCAGGTGGCGGAATCTGCTTGGTCTCATTCTGGCCTATACAACCTTTGATCTGCCTTTTGCGGTCTGGTTTATGAGAAGCTTTTTTGAAGATATCCCGGTCGAACTTGAGGAGGCCGCAAAAGTAGACGGCTGTTCCAATCTGAAGGCCTTTAGAAAAATAATTTTGCCTCTTGCCATGCCGGGGATCGTGGCGGCCCTTATATTGTGTCTTATTTTTTCGTGGAATGATTTTATTTTTGCCAGCATCTTTGGCCAACAAGCGGCCAAGACCCTGCCCGTGGCTACATCAGAACTGCACAGTACGGTAAGTATTGAGTGGGGCGGTATCCTGGCATCAGGAACCCTTCTGGTGGTACCCATGTTGTTCCTGGGTCTGCTGGTAAAAAAGTACCTGGTCCAGGGAATGACCATGGGTGCTGTACGACAATAAGAAACTAATATATGATTCTATAAGACAATGCATATTTGAATTTATGTCATAGGAGGACGGTTTTGGCCAAAGTAACACTCAATCATGTTTGGAAACGATATGGAAAAATTGAAGCAGTGATCGATTTGTCTGCGGAATGTAAGGACAGAGAGTTTTTTTGTCTCCTGGGGCCTTCCGGGTGTGGAAAGTCTTCGACCCTGAGGATGATTGCAGGGCTGGAGGAGATTTCAGAGGGCGAAATACTTATTGGGGACACCGTGGTCAACAAGGTGGAGCCAAAGGATCGTGATATCGCCATGGTTTTTGAGTCCTATGCCCTTTATCCGCACAAGACCGTCTATGCAAATATGGCGTTTCCACTCCGTGTGGGGAAACGCAGCTATACGAATTCAGAAATAAAAGACCGGGTACACAAGGCAGCAAAAATTCTTGAGATCTCCGAATTCCTGGATCGTTATCCAAAACAACTTTCGGGCGGCCAACGCCAGCGGGTTGCTATCGGACGGGCCATTGTTCGAGAACCCCTGGTCTTTCTTATGGACGAACCCATATCCCACCTGGATGCCAAACTCCGCACCCACATGAGGGGAGAGTTAAAACATCTGCAGAAGGTACTAAATCACACCATGATTTATGTAACCCATGACCAGCTGGAAGCCATGAGTATGGCCGACCGCATAGCCATTATGAACCTAGGGATTCTTCAGCAGCTCGGAACACCCGATGAAATTTTTAACCAACCGGTCAATCAATTCGTTGCTGGTTTTGTGGGCGATCCCCCAATGAATTTTATTGATTGCACCCTGGAGGCCAGTGGGGACAATTGGCAACTGACAAACGATTCCTTTAAAATCAGCATGTCCCCGGAATTGATAGCCAAATTTAAGGGGAAAAACGGCGACTTGTCCTCCGGGCCAATGGAGGTGGTGTTAGGTGTCCGACCTGAGAACTTTATTATTACCAATGAAAAAGGTAATGAAGAGAGCTTTCCTGGAGAGGTATACGTTACTGAGCCGCTTGGCGAAGATATGATTGTGGATGTAACGATCCCTAAGAACAAGCTAAAGCTCAAAACCTCAGTGGATCTGGATATCCGGATGGGCGATAAGGTTTGGTTGGAGGCCATGAAAAACAAAATCCACCTGTTTAACAGAAAGACCCAGCAAGCCTATTTCTAACCCCTAGGAGGCCAAAACAATGACAAAACGCTTTTATATCGGTTATGATTCCGGGACCATGGGGACAAAGGTGGCCATCTATACCATCGAAGGAGAGCTTGTAGCGGACGCCTATCGTGAGCATGAGATTATCTACCCAAAACCCGGATGGGCCGAAATGGAGGCGGAACAGTTTTATCGGGTGGCGGCCGATGGAATCAAGGAATGCATCAAGACCGGAAACATTGATCCCGACGACGTGGGAGGGATCAGCTGCAGTGGTGTTATCTGTGGTATTGTTCCCATCGACGATAATTGGAGACCGCTGGGACCCTATATTCCCTATTTGGATGGACGGGCGCAAAAAGAGGCCCAAGATCTTCAGGATGCTGAGCCTCTTTGGGCTGAAGAAAGTGGTAATGCCGAACCCGCTGCCTATATGCCACCGGTGATTTTGAAATGGGTCCTGGCAAACATGCCTGATGTCCGAAAAGAAGCCAAAAAGGTCGTGGGAGCCGCCCATTATGTTATGGGAAAACTCGGTGGTCTCAAGGCCAAAGACGCCTTTGTGGATTGGGCTCATCAATCCGGATGGGTCATCGGATTTGATGCAAAAAAACGAAACT
>JAUVRS010000326.1 GCA_030597505.1 Desulfobacteraceae bacterium | reverse complement strand
GCGGAACTGACGAGACGGATCATTATCCCCCACCAATATGGGGCAGGCAGGAAATCCTGTCATCGGCCATTAGCACATGGTCTTTGTGGGTGACCTCGTCGTTTACGCTTACCAGCACGTCTTTTTGGCTCAGTTTGAGCGCCGGGAAGCGTCCCTTTACATGGGAAATTGCATCGCTGACGCGACTGTCTTTTGGCAGGGGAATACGGATTTCGGGGGTGTTGGTCAGCGCACGGTGAACCCCATAGAATTTGACCGTTACGATCATAATTTCAAAACTCGGTTGTTTGGCAGAAACCCCATCTCTTAGTCACAAACGCAGTTTTCAGCTTTGAGCGGGTCATTCGGTTTTTGTCTGATCGGTTTTTCCCGGGGCCGGATGATAACCGGTTTGATTATTTTGACGTGCGTTTTTCCCCGTCCGTTAGGTCATACGCCTGGAGTAAATCCAGGGCCTTTTTGTCCAGGCGCCCGAATCTTTCAAGGGTTTCAGGCTTGGGAACGCCATCGGCGTTGTAACCTTTCTCTTTGTAAACCGCATCGCAAAGCTTATCATATGCCTCTTGCCGGAGTTTTATTATCAGGGCGTGTCTGTCCGCCGGATCGTCCGGAATTTGCCCTTCCCCAAGTTGATCCTTGGGTTGATCTTTGAGTTGATCTCCCAACCAGACATCATAATAATCCGACCTGGCCTCGTATTCATTTAGGAAGGCCGGCCCCATGGCCCTTAACGGGAGCTGGTCGCTGGCTCTGGTACCCTTGCCGTGGCGCAGATTGATCAGCTTTTGGAGAAGATACAACCCTTCCGAGTCATCCAGGACATCTTGGAGTGTCTTGGTGGAACCTGTTGTGGCGTTGAGATATTGAACATAGTAGGCCAGAGTGGGCAGATTCTGGGCGGGATTATCGGTTGAGGCCGCCTCGGGATGTCTCACATCAATCCAGGGGAGTTTGCAAAGACCCACTGCGTTGAACCAGGTGCGGATCAAGGGAAACCATTTCAGTGCCCTGGCCTTTTTTTCAAAAGTGGGAATCTCTTTGTGAACCTGATCGATAAAAATAAGCCAGGCCTCGTCATGCTGCGGTCCCTTGAGGGCAAAGCCATAACCTCCCTGCTGGGCCAGTGATTCCTTTGTGATGTACATGGAGAATTCGAGCCCCTTTATCTCCATGGCAAATTTGTCGAGTTCCTTGATGACCTTGTCTAAAGGGTGGTCGTGTTTTTTGGCATAATTTTCCGCAACCCAGGTCTTGGCGCGGCGTACCCCTTGAGAACATATCTTGCCAAACCCCTTTCCAATGGCTGTTTCGTGGAGCAGTCGGATGGCACTTTCCAGATTTCCCCAGATCAATTTATAACCGGTTTCCATCTCTGAAAGATAACCGCGCTGAACACATTCCATCAAGAACGATGTGGTGACCCCCATTGAGATGGTATCCAGCCCATATTGATCACAATACCAGTTGTATTCCATGATGAATTGAGGGTCAAAAATCCCCATACAGGTGACTGCCGCTGCCGTCTCATACTCGGGTCCGTCGATTCCCACCACTTGTCCGGCCTGGGGGCCATATTGAAGCGTTATATCATCCCCTCCTTTGGCACATGCCAGATTGCAACCCTTGTAGCAACCGTCGGGTATTTTTTTTGTAAAATAACGTTCCAGAAAGACATCGGCAAATATGGCCTTGGCATCCGGGTGCTGGCCATATTGATAGTTATTCACCGGAAGGATGTGATATTTGTCCATATACTCTATAAGAACGGGCGTTCCCCAATTGGCGAGACGGAGCTGCTGGGGGTCCACCTGGCTCACCACCTTTTTCAGACTGGCCCCCGCCGCCTTGACACCCTTTGTATCAACCGGATTGTTGGCACCCACTCGCGGCAGGCTTGACCGGACCGTAACTGCCTTGAGACCTTTGGTCCGCATCACAGTGCCGGGTCCCCCCCGCCCTGCCTGTTTGGATCGTATCCTTCCCCTGCGTTTGTCATAAAACAGGCTGTTTATGATCCCAAATCTTGCGTTTAGCGCGCCAATTCCAGCGGTCACGGCCGCGATGTTTTCATCCATCTCCCCGTCGTTGATGGATCCCAGAAGGGCCTCTCCGTACGAAAGGGCGCCGCTGTCTGTTTCCTCCCCAAACGAGGGGGCTTCAATGATCTGTATGATGCCCCTGCCAGCGTCGATGGTGAGCACTCCCTCCTTTTGAGAGATGCCGAAAATGGCCAGGGCATCAAACCCGCATAGTTTTAAAAGAGGGGCAAAATGTCCCCCGATATTGGAATCTACAAAGGTGTCGGTAAGGGGCGAGATGGTCCCCACAATGAATTTTCCGCTCCCCGGAAACCTGGGTTCGTTACCCAGAGGTCCGCTGGCCATCACCAGGAGGTTTTCGGGGGAATCATAACGTGTATTTTCAGAGACCCCGTCCCAGATCAATTTCAGGGCATATCCCCGGCCGCCGATATACCTGTCCTTGAAATCGGATGGCAGGTTCACCTGGGTTATAGTATATGAGGCTAAATCCACCTTGAGGATGTGGTCCGTGTATCCTGCCTTTATCACCGGAGGTTGATACTCAAAAGAATTTATAACGTTCATTTTTTTGTTGCTCCAATCGTTATTTTTGGTTACCCGGTCCTCTGTTTGTCTTTCAAATGGGACGGGTGTAAAGGCCTCATAAAGATTTATGAAAAAGGCCAAAACAGGGAAGGAATATAAGAGAAGTGCCGGGATTGTCAAGCGATTTAACAATTTCGGAAACTTTCAACACAGAGTTTAGCTTGAACGAACCCTTTTTTTTTGTTAATGTTGATTCAAAGATATCAAAATTAGTCTGGAGGTTTTATATGGTAGACACTGTTAAGATAATGCCCTGTCTGGATATGAAAGACGGCAGGGTGGTCAAAGGGATCCATTTTGTGGATCTCAAAGATGCCGGCAATCCCGTTGAAAATGCGGAATTTTATCAGAAGGAGGGCGCTGATGAACTGGCAATGCTGGACATTGCCGCCACCCTTGAAAACAGAAAGACGCGGTTGGAATGGGTGCGACAG
>JAUVRS010000108.1 GCA_030597505.1 Desulfobacteraceae bacterium | reverse complement strand
TTGTTCATCATAGGGATATGGGTGAACATGAAACGCTGGCTCCCGGCAGGATTATTGAATTTAATTCTATACTCCTGGCAGGACTTGTGCGGGAGGCGGCCGGAATTCCCAGTGTAAAAGATATCGTGCCGGATGTTGCAAAAGGCGTTCGCGCCGCATTGTGGCAAGCCATTGAATCTGACGCCCGCGTGGTTATCATAAATGCGGGTTCATCAGCGGGCAGCAAGGACTTCACAGTGGATGCAATAGGTGAACTGGGGGAGGTCCTGGTACATGGCGTTACCATGATGCCCGGGAAACCGACCATTTTGGGTATCGTTGAGGGGAAGCCCGTGGTGGGAAACCCCGGGTATTCGGTTTCTGCAACCCTATCCTTTGAGCAATTTGTAAGACCCCTGCTTTACAGGCTCCAGGGCAGTTATCCCCCGAAACGGGATACGATTGATGTGCATCCCACCCGGGACATCCCGTCCAAACCGGGGATGGAGGAGTTTCTGAGGGTAAATATCGGGAAAGTGGGTGCGAGATATGTTGCCACGCCCCTGCCAAGGGCAGCGGGTTCAATTACCACACTGACAAGGGCGGAGGGTATTATTCGGATTCCGGCACTTTCGGAGGGGCTTTCCCAAAAGGACGAGGTCCAGGCAGAATTGCTGGTGGGTGAGGAAGAGCTGCTCAACACGGTTGTCATTATCGGTAGCCATGACATCACCATTGATATCCTGGCGGACGAAGTCAAACGGAAAGGGTTTGGGGTTCGTATATCATCCGGTAACGTAGGGAGCCTTGGAGGGTTGATGGCGCTCAGGAAGGGCTCCTGCCACATATCGGGTTCGCATCTTTTGGATGTCCGGACGGGGGAGTACAACCTTTCCTACATCAGACGGTATCTTAAAGGGATGCCCGTCAGTGTCTTTCACTTGGCTCTTCGAGATCAAGGCCTGATTGTGAAAAAGGGCAACCCAAAAGAGCTTAAAGGGATAAAGGATTTGGCTCGTGACGGTGTCATCTTTGTAAATCGCCAGACAGGATCCGGAACCCGTGTGCTTCTTGACTACAAACTGGATCAGCTGGGGATCGATTCCAAGTCCATAAAGGGATATGATCATGAAGAATTCACCCATATGGCAGTGGCGGTGGATGTCCTTAGCGGTGCCGCTGACTGCGGCATGGGAATCCTGGCTGCTGCAAAGGCCCTTGACCTTGACTTCATACCCGTGGAAAGAGAACAGTACGACCTGATCATCCCGAGCAAGATGTTGGACATGCCCAATGTTCAGGCCGTTCTGGAGACGATTAAGACCCAAAATTTCCGGGAAAGAGTCACGTCTTTGGGAGGATATGACCCTTCTAAAAGCGGGGTGCTGTGGACAGAGGTGGAAGGAGGGTAAGATGGTATTGTTCAAACTGAAATCAAGACATTGGATCGTCGATGAACATGACCAAATCATAATTGGTGAAGGGAGAAAGGAGATCCTGGAAACCATTGAAAAAACCGGGTCCATAAACAAGACTGCAAAGATCATGAAAATGTCATATAAGGGGGTCTGGAGCAAGATCAAGGCCACGGAAAAATATCTAGACAAACCCATAGTGCATGCGGATAGAAAAACAGGGACTTTTTTGACAGAGAAGGGAAAAGAGCTATTAAAAAAATACGGGATGCTGAAGGAGAGGTGTCTACAAGAAGATAACAAGGTGTTTGAGTGTGTGTTCAGTCAGAAAGAGCGGGTGGGCGGAGGAGGACCAGAATGAAGGTTGTGACAGATCCGGTCATTGTTTCTATTGTTGGTCCGTCCGGGGTTGGGAAAACCACCCTGCTGGAAAAGCTGATACCGGAACTGACCGGACAGGGGTTAAAAGTGGGAACCGTCAAGCATGATGTCCACGGCTTTGAAATGGATCGACCCGGAAAGGATAGCTTCCGTCATAAACATGCAGGCGCTCAGGTGGCCGTGATATCATCCCCCAATCAGATCGGGATAGTCATGGATGTGGATCATGATCACCATCCGGATGAGTTGGGAATGTTCTTCTCAGAAATGGACATTGTCCTGACCGAAGGGTACAAAAGACAGAGGAGGCCAAAGGTGGAGGTTTTTAGACCTGAAGTTAATAAAGAACTCCTCTGCGAAGGGGATGATCAATTAATTGCGATTGTTAGCAGTGTGGCGGTGAATGTTGAAATCCCGCGGTTCTTTATGGATGATACCAAGGGGCTGGCCGATTTTTTGATTGGTCATTTCAATCTTGTTCCGGGCGGAAAGACGCGGTGCTGAAAAAGCATTTTATAACCCCAACGTATTGTTGCAAAAATCAGCAATTTCAGGTTTTTTCCTGGCCAATGGCCATGTAAAATATCATGGATACACCCCCTCAGTAGAAATTATTACTTGAAAGCGGGTGCCCAGGGATATACATAGAGGTCATGAACCATACGCGTATGGGCGTCAAACACAAAACTGACAACACCCCCCTTCAATCAGCAATATCTGAAGAGAGGGTGGTTTCCTACAAGAATATCGAACAAAACATGAGATAAGAGGTGATATGATAATAGACATCCCCTTTGTCACGCAAATTCCAGTTGGAGCCTCAATGGAAGGTGCCTTTAGTAATGATATCGTACAGATGATGATACATGCCGGCCCCATGGTCAAGTTTGTATTATTGGTTTTAATGCTGTTTTCCGTCGTATCCTGGGCCATCATCTTTATGAAATGGAGACTCTTTCGAAAGGCAACGGTTGAGACAGCGTACTTTCTGGAGGTTTTTTGGGAGAGCAGAGACCTAAAAAAAATCTTTTTGGCCAGTAAGGATCTGAGAGTGAGCCCGGTCGGAAGGCTTTTCAAGGCGGGATATGCGGAATTTGGCAGACTCCGCAAGATCCAGGCATTTTCTGATTCAGAGGAGGGCAGAGAGGGGCGGGGACAACAGTCCTCTCGGTCATTTGAGACAGGCAATGGAGAGTTCACTCTTTCCCATCAGTCCGTTATGGACAATCTGGAGAGATCCCTGAGGAGGTCCAACATTGACAAAACCAGCAAATTGGAACGTGCTCTTGGGTTTTTGGCCACTACGGGAAACACTGCCCCATTCATCGGCCTTTTTGGCACGGTCTGGGGGATCATGGAGTCCTTTAGAGGGATTGGACTAAAGGGTTCAGCCAGTCTGGCCGTGGTGGCCCCCGGGATCTCTGAAGCCCTTATTGCCACCGCAGCAGGTCTGGCCGCCGCAATCCCTGCAGTGGTGGCATTCAATGCCTTTTCCAACAAGGTTTCGGGTATCAGGGCAGAGATGGATATCTTCACATCCGAGTTTCTGAGTATAATCGAGAGACAGTTCTTAAAGGGGAGATAACCTGCGTCAGGTGGGATGCCTGATGTGAAAATATAGTACCGGAAACCAGGCTGACGCATGGGGTAACCGGGTAATTAAAAGTCAGAGTTTGCCATGAGCCACGTGGGAAATAATAGACGTCTTATGTCGGATATCAACGTCACGCCGTTTGTTGACGTGATGCTGGTGCTTCTGATCATTTTTATGGTGACAGTCCCCATGATGATGCAGGGCGTGGAGGTGAATCTCCCAAAGACCACCACCAAGAATATCAAGACGCAGGAAGAGCCGCTGATCCTGACCATAAACAAAAAAAGGGAAATCTTTTTAGAAAAACACGAGGTCAAGCTGGATGGGTTGGAGCAAAAGCTTGTAAAGATTTTCCAGAATCGAAAGGACAAGGAGATCCTCCTAAGGGCCGACAAGGATGTCCCCTATGGATTTGTGATCAAGGTCATGGCGAGGGTAAAAGGGTCCGGCATAGACAAGCTCGGTATGGTTACTGAGCCTTTGGACTGATTCATATGAAAGCTTTATGGGTTGAGTCCGGTTCCGGAGATCCAATGGAACCAAAATGGAAAAAGGTTCTTGTCCTTTCTCTTGTTCTTCACCTGGCCATTTTTTCAATAATCCTATTCGCGCCTGAACCAATGACCACCCGGAGAATCAGCGGGGCGGTCTACCAAGTCAACCTGGTAGAAATGCCGAAAGCCAAGCGGACGGCAGCTCCGTCCGGTTCCAAAGCAACATCCAAAAAGAGATTGACGGTTTCAAAAAAGGCCGCCCCAACCAAACGGATAAGCAGGAGCAAAAAGAAGGAAACCCCGATCGTCATCGGAAAAAAGGCCATAAAGAGAAAACGCCGCCGTGTCAAGACAAGCCCATCCAAACTCATAGACCGGGCAGTGGCCAAGATCGAGAGAAAGGTGAGGCAAGAGAAATCCGATCATGTTAATCAGGCCATTTCCAAACTGGAGACCCGCCTGCGGGGGGAGGCAGGGAGAACGTCCAAAACAGGGGGCGGGGACAAAGGGATCATCATTCGCATATACCAGATGGAGGTGGAGCAAAGGATCAAAAGCAATTGGTCTTACCCCGTTGCCCTTCTCAGCCCTGAAAGCCGTAGGACCCTTGAAGCCATCGTGGTGATCAAGGTAAAGAGCAGTGGGAAAATTTTAAAATTTTGGGTCAAGAGACGATCATCCGATGCCATGTTTGATCAATCGGTGATCAAGGCTGTTGAACGATCAGACCCCCTGCCGCCCTTCCCGGAAGGCTACCGGAGGACCCATGACGAAATCGAGATCAATTTTAATTTAAGGGAGTTGGAAGGACACTAGGAGGTCTTTGGTCATATGGGTACAAAGCCAATGTTATTCTCTTTCGACAAGGTTTACGTTTTTTTGCTTTTCTGGGTCGGGATCCTTTTTCTGGGATTTTTTTTAGTGCCGGAGCAATGTTTTGGCCGGATCTATATTGATATCAATAAGCCCTCCATCCCCAAATTCAATATTGCCATTCCGGAATTCAAGAACCTGAACGAGAAAAAAGAATCCCCCGAGCTGGCACAAAAGCTGGCTGAGGTCCTATCAAACGATCTGTATCTCAGCGGCTATTTTAACCCGATGGACAAAGAGGCTTTCTTGGAGGAAAAAGACGCGCCTATGACCGCTGAAGGCATTCGATTCAAGGATTGGTCAGTGGTGGGTGCGGAACTGCTTTTAAAGGGCGGATATAACCGCGTCGGAAGTCGGGTAGAGGTCGTAGTAAGGTTGTTTGATGTGTTTTGGGGTCGACAGATCTTGGGCAGGAGAGCCTTGGGAAACCTGGACCAATATCGTCATCTGATGCACCGGCTTTCAAATGAGATTATACGGAAGCTGACCGGGCACGATGGCATTTCTCTCACAAAACTTGCATTTGTGAGTAATACCACAGGAGAAAAAGAGGTATATGTGAGTGATTATGACGGGTATAATGTCCGTCAGATAACCTCGGACAAGAGTATCGCCCTTTTGCCCAGCTTGTCACCTGATGGAAAAAAACTTGCCTATACTTCTTATAAAGATGGGGGGCCCATGCTCTATTTGAGGGATATGACCTCCGGGCTCGTCAAACGAATCTCAAGCAGGTCAGGTCTGAATATTGGCGCAAGTTGGGCCCCGGATGGCAAAAAGCTGGCACTTACCTTGAGCCGAAAGGGGAATTCAGACATATTTACCATTAATCTAGAGGGAAAGATTTTGAGACACCTTGTTAGTCATTGGGCTCTTGATGTCTCACCCACCTTTTCGCCGGATGGGAAACTGATCGCCTTTGCCTCAAACCGATCCGGGTCACCGCAGATCTATACCATGGATTTGACCAACGGGAGACAGCAACGGTTGACTTTTGAAGGTACCTACAACACATCCCCTTCTTGGTCATCCCGCAACCGGATTGCATTTACATCCCTTGAGCAGGGGACCTTTGACCTCTACACCATGAATCAGGAAGGGGGGATGGTAAAGAAGCTTACGGAAGGCCAGGGAAATAATGAGGCCCCATGCTGGTCGCCTGATGGAAGGTATATTGTATTCACCTCAAACCGGGAAGGTCGATACCACCTATATAGCATGAATGCAAATGGACAGAACCAGGTAAGAATCACCTCTCCGAAAGGAGATCAAACCACTCCCTCGTGGGCTCCCTGAGAAAGGAGAACCAGCGGTCACCCCAAAAATGAGGCGTAAATTAGTTTTGAAAGGGCGGTCTTGAAAGCCAGCCAGACCCGGTTTCCATAACCCTTGAGCCATCTTCCTGAGTTTATAAATAAGTTGTTTTAAAACCTTGCAATTATGAGAATGAAGTGATAATAGAAAGGATGACTTGATGTGCGATGTTTTTTCGCTTGCAAAGGATCAGATTTTTGGATAGATATTCTTTTGTTGAAGGTAATAAGGTGGCTTTGTTTTCATCCACTAATTTCCAGTATTTTTCACTAGGCAATAATCCATAATCCAGGAGGTAAAGGGCATATGACAAAAACAATGATGCGTGGCTCGATAATATTGGCTATTGTCTTCTCATCCCTGTTGCTTGTGACATCGTGCGCTAAGAAACAGATTGGTGTTTCTGAGAGAATTCAAAAACCGGGTGTTGTTGAAGAAGAAAAGGTCGTGGTGGTTGAAGAAGAAAAACAAGCGCTGGGAGCCGAAGAAAAAGTGGTGGTTATTGTGGAAGAAGAGGAGAAGATTCTGTCAGCAGGACTGAAGGCAAAGATACGTGAATTTAACACTGAAAATATCTACTTTGCCTTTGACAAGTCGGACCTGGATAGCAGGACCCAGGCCATTCTGAAGAAAAAAGCGGCTTTTCTCCGCGAAGACGCTTCCGGAAAAGTCCTTATCGGGGGCAACTGTGACGAAAGAGGGACCGAGGCTTACAACCTTGCACTTGGTGAGAGAAGGGCCCATTCAGCCAAGAATTTCCTTATGGCACTGGGGATTTCAGGGGACCGCATTTCGACCGTAAGCTATGGCGAGGAACGGCCGGCAGACCCCGCGCATACCCCCACTGCCTGGGCACTGAACAGACGGGATACCTTTAGACTGTTCAAATAAGCTCGTGATTGATTGGTTCTTATTCTTTCTCTTCCCTTGGTAACTATGCCGTGACCCTAAAAACCTGAGCCGGCCCGAATTAGGGTCGGCTCCTCTGCTTTTGACCGTGTGAAAAAATGGCAATCTCATTTTTAGACAAAAAAAATTCCTTAAAATTGGGATTATTTCTCGTAATCCTGGTGCTCAGCTCTTGTGTTACTCCCGAGGAAAAGGTGTATTTGAACAACCAGATCGTTTCCCTTAATAGCAGGGTAAACCGCCTGGAGACATCGGACAAGGGCCTTTCCAGGAATTTTGATTCCGGGTTTCAGTCACTGCAGCAAGAACAGAAAAAGATCAACTCAAGCCTGGAATCTGTCCGCGATCGTCAGGCAGAGAATGTGGCCGAGATGGGCAGAATCAGGACACAAATGCAGACGCTCGTCGGTCGTGCGGAAGAGAACAGTTATCTGGTAAAGCGTACTGTGGAGAGGGATACCACTGAGCAGGATGAAATAAAGATAAAGCTGTCCGACCTTATGGAGCGATTTGAAAAGTTTGAAGCAAACGTACAGCATCTTAATAGCTACCTGGGCCTTGAATCGGGCAGCCCTGACGGAAAAAAAGGTCTTGCATCTCCCGTCAGGGAGAGAAAAACATATAGACCACCGCTACCGGTAGTTGGAAAAAAACCTGTTTCACCCGACAAAAGACTCTATGAGTTGACACTCAAACTCTATCGTGATGGCAAATACGAGGAAGCTATCGAGGGTTTTAGGAACTTCCTCAAAAAATTTCCAAAGTCGGATCTCGGAG
>JAUVRS010000282.1 GCA_030597505.1 Desulfobacteraceae bacterium | reverse complement strand
GTTGCGACCGGCGAAATGGGCATAGGGAACACCACACCTGCCTCAGCACTTCTGGCGACGCTCCTGCCCGCGGACGTCGATTATGTCACTGACAAAGGAACGGGGCTTGATGAGAAAGGAGTGGAGCGAAAAACTGCTTTTATAAAAAGGGCACTGGATGTAAATAAGGCCTTTATCGAGGATCCGATCTCAGCCCTTGCGGCCGTGGGGGGGTTTGAAATTGCCGGTATCTGCGGGCTGTGTCTCGGGGGTGCTGCCCGCCATATGATCGTTGTGGTTGACGGTTTTATATCCAGTGCCGGGGCGCTGGTGGCCATGCGTCTCAATCCAGAGGTTAGAGACTATCTTTTTTTCTCCCACCAATCTTCGGAAAAAGGACACGGGGCTTTTTTGGACATGGAAAATATCCGGCCCATTCTTGACTTGGATCTGCGGCTTGGTGAAGGGACGGGGGCGGCACTGGCCATGCAAATCATTGAAAACTCTTTGAACATCTATAACGAAATGGCCACCTTTCAAGAGGTGGGCATTGAACCGGGGGCATAGGTTTGAAAACGCCATCCCTAAAAGGTTTTGGGACCGCCCTTCGGACCCTGACCCTGATCCCCTGGTCATTCAAAACCCGGTCATTCAAAGCCCAGTCATTCAAAGCCCGGTCATTCAAAGAGGGTGAGGCATTTTCCGCGTCCCTTTACTGGTTTCCGGTTGTGGGGCTTCTTTTGGGTCTTATTCTTTACGGGATAAGCCTTCCCTATGGTCTCCTCTCCTCACCCCGGTGGCCGGAAGGAGTGGCCCTCCTTATGGTCGCAGTTGAAATCTGGCTCACAAGAGGGTTGCACCTGGACGGACTGGCCGATTGGGCTGATTCCATAGGAGGTCTTCAGGGAAAAGAAAAGAGGCTTTCCATCATGAAGGACAGTTCCCTCGGGGCCTTTGGCGGACTGGCGCTGATCGTTACACTGCTGGCAAAATGGATTGCACTTGAAAGACTCATTGTTTCGGGATCTATTATCTGGCTTCCGATCATATTTGTTATTTCAAAAGATATGATGGTAGAGCTCATGACAACCCTGCCCTACGCACGAAATGGGGAGGGAACAGCAAAGCCATTTGTTGATCAGGCCTCCGGGAAACAGCGGGTCGTCTCCCATATTATATCTCTTCTTCTCTGCGCCCCTTTTGGCCCTCTGGCCCTGATTTTTTTCGGTGCCGGTCTCCTGGAAACCCGTATCTTCAGAATACGATGCAGGGATCGATTCGGGGGGATTACCGGTGACCTCCTTGGAACAGCCAACGAGATGGTTTGTATCAGCCTCCTTATCGTGTGTGCCCTCCCGGGGAGCAAGATCCTTTTTTATACGGGATGGGGTTGGTTGATCTAATCTTACACCTGTCTACGGATTTTTCTTAGCCCTTGCTAGGCTATACATATTTTTGTTGACTTTTATCAATTTTTCATTTATTATACTTTACTGATAATGTTTTTACCATCGATTACCACAAATGAAAGGAGAACGTATGGCGACCGTTAAACAACTTCAATTTAGATTACGGAATGCGAAAAAAACATTAAAAAAACTCACCACAAACCTCTCGGCAACAAAGATCAGGATAAAGAAACTAGAGAGTTTGCTGACCAAGGGCAAGGCCGCGGAAAAGACTGCAAATGCACAGAAGAAAAAAGTTGTGGCAAGAAAAAGGCCTGTTGCAAAGAAAAAAGCCGTTGCAAAAAAAAGGCCTGTTGCAAAAAAGAAAAATGTAACCAAGAAAGCACCAGTCAGAAGAAAAAAAGCAGTAAGAAAGAAAAAATAGGTTTCTGTTTATCAGCCAGACCTGCCTAAAGCCGGGGGGAAAGTGTCTTCGGGATTGAGTATTTCCCCAAAACCGCTTTATCTCATCAGGTTTTTATTTTGAATTCGATCACTTGCACGGTCTCTGGATGTTGGTGTTCGAGTACAGGATCGCGGGTGGCAGGTTTCACGTAACCGGGCTTTCTCTTATCTAAAATTTAAAGTACCGGGATTTAAAACAGGGAGAAATCCTGGGGAAGAAGTGACAGCCGCTTACCGGAAGTTGGGAATATATTCCTGGTGGTCTAAGCATCCGGGCCAAGACCAAATCCCCATCTCATTAGCGTCCCCGCCATCCTCTCGCGGTGGGTGCCGGGCCAAAAAAACCTTTCACAGGACGGACAAGACCGGATCCCGGTCATATTTTTATAAAACACATACTCGGGCACGTTCTCCCGTGCCTCATCTGTGTCCACCGCCTCTAACAGGACATTGCAGATCAAACACCTGCTAAACCACTTTGATGGATCCGGCACAAAATCGATTTTTTGCCGTAGTTCCGCCATTTGCTCACCCGTGTCAGTGGATCGAATCAGCACCGCGTTATCATATAAATCTGTTGTCTCCTTCCGGCGCGACAGAAGCCTTCCGCCATCTTCCACCAGCTGGTCAATCACTCCCGGTCCGTAATAGCTTTTGTACCGGGTGTCACAACCCAGTACCCGCAGCCACTTGGCCAGCTTGCCCAGCATCGAATCGGCCACAAATCTGACTTTCAGAGTTTCCAAGCGACAAAATCTCCTGCCAACATTGACGATTTATCATAATTATTATAAATCGTAAATCTATATGGAAAAATATTTGCCATAAAAACAGGGAAGGTACTTCGCGACAATAGCTCTTTGAAGACCCGTAAGACCTGAGCCTCAAAACCCACAACCCGTAATCTCCGAGGTCTAAACCCATGGATAAAATGGTCATTGAGGGGGGAAGCCCCCTAAAAGGAAAGATAAAAGTCAGTGGTGCGAAAAATGCCGCCCTTCCCATCATTGCGGCCTGTCTCTTAACCGGCGGCTGGCATGGGCTTGACAATGTCCCTCGTCTCCGGGATGTGGAGACCCTAAAAGCCATCATGTCAATATTAGGAGTAGAGTTTCGCCAGAACAGCCGGACCCTGGAGGTCAACTCCGACAATCTCAAAAACCACAAGGCT
Organism: Desulfobacteraceae bacterium; assembly: GCA_030597505.1. Lineage (GTDB taxonomy): Bacteria > Desulfobacterota > DSM-4660 > Desulfatiglandales > Desulfatiglandaceae > JABMQV01. The sequence continues at coordinate 892 of JAUVRS010000282.1, read as the reverse complement.
CCCTATGATCTTGTAAAGACCATGCGAGCCTCAATCGTCCTTCTCGGCCCCCTTCTGGCCCGATACGGGAAGGCTCAAATCTCATTACCCGGGGGCTGTGCCATAGGGGAACGGCCGATCGATCTTCACCTGAAGGCCCTTTCCGCCATGGGTGTTGAGATGTCGCTGGATCACGGCTATATCAATGCGCATGTTGACAAACTAAAAGGCATTGATTTCTTTTTTGACATCCCCACGGTGACGGGCACTGAAAATATAATGATGGCCGCGGTAAGAGCCGAGGGGGAGACCATTTTGCGAAACGCCTCCCGGGAACCGGAAATACGCGACCTCGCAGATATGCTGCGTGCCATGGGGGCACAAATAGAAGGGGACGGGACAGACACTATCGTCATTCAGGGAGTTAAGGACCTGGAACCGGCCCGTCATACTATCTTGCCCGACAGGATCGAATCCGGGACTTTTATGATTGCAGCGGCCATGACCAGAGGTGAAGTGAAGATCGAGGGATGCCACCTTGAACATCTGGGGGCGCTTATGGAAAAACTGGAATCAGTTGGCAGCAAATTCGAAATTGTTGAGGACGGCGTATTTATCAAAGGCCCTGATGTCATAAAGAGCGTGGATGTGAAGACCGCGCCGTTTCCGGGATTTCCCACGGACCTGCAGGCTCAATTTATGGCCATCATGTGCATCGCGGACGGCTGGAGTGTGATTACGGAAACTGGTTTCGAAAACAGGTTTATCCATGTAAGCGAGCTCAAAAGAATGGGTGCAGATATTGAGATCAACGGCAACCGCGCCCTTGTAAAAGGGAAAGAACGTCTTCTCTCAGCCCCTGTAATGGCAACCGACCTCCGGGCCAGCGCGTCTCTCATACTGGCCGGACTGG
>JAUVRS010000225.1 GCA_030597505.1 Desulfobacteraceae bacterium | reverse complement strand
TTTCTATCTCCTTTGCCCAGGATGCGCCCAATTTGGCCTGTATATGAGTTGGGGGGAAAAAGTTGGCGTAGCTGAGTTCTATGGCCTTTGCCAGAACAATATTGGAACCACATAGAAAAAATGCCCCTGCCGTCAACACAAGAAAGAGCATCAGAAAACCTTTTTTCCTCTTCATAAACCAGCTCTCTTTGGAGGAATTTCTAGGTTTGCAATAAATAACCGAGTTGTCTTTCAGGTGTACGGTTTGGGGGGCTCGATCCTTGATTCGCCCCCCAAATCCGTGATCCTTAAAAAATAAGATTAAAGGTGCCCTCAGAGATACTTTTTGACTTCCTCGGTCAGGGCCGGAACAACCTCAAAAAGATCGCCAACCACACCATAATCTGCCTTCTGGAATATGGGCGCTTCCTCATCCTTGTTTATGGCCACAATCACCTTTGAAGTGCTCATGCCGGCCAGATGTTGGATGGCCCCTGATATACCGCAGGCAATATAGAGATTGGGAGAAACCACCTTCCCTGTTTGACCTACCTGGTCGGAGTGAGGTCTCCACCCGGCGTCCACGGCCGAACGGGAAGCCCCAACGGTGGCCCCAATAACCTCGGCAAGATCTTCAAGAATCTTGTAGTTTTCCGGCCCCTTCATACCCCGCCCCCCAGAGACAATCTTGTCCGCCTCTGTCAGGTCAATCTTTCCGCTCTCATCCTTGCGCACCTCAACCACCTTGGTCATGACCGCGCTGTCTTCAAGATTAAAAGATGCATCAACAACCTCTGCGGATCGGGAGGTGTCTGGCTCAGCGATGCTCATCACGTTTGGTCTGGCAGTGGCCATTTGCGGCCAACTGTCCTCAAAGGTCACCTTTTCATAGGCCTTGCCGGCATATGTAGGTCTGATTGCTACAAGATTCCCATCCTCCAATGAAAAGGCAGTGCAATCTTGTGCCATGCCGGCCCCCATACGGGCCGACAATCGGGCTGATAGGTCTTTTCCCTGAGAAGAGGCACCCATCAGGATCATGGCAGGTTCCTCTGCTTTTGCCAGTTGGGAAATGACAGACACATAGGCACCGGTCGTATAGGTTCCCAATCTGGGATCATCTGCCACCAAAACCCTGTCCGCCCCATAATGACCCAGTTCAGTCGCCTTGTCTTTGATGTCGGAACCGAGCAGTACTACTGTCAACTTCTGACCCAGTTCATCTGCCAGGCGTCTCCCCTCACTGACGATTTCATACGTGATTTTTCGGATCTCTCCATCCCTTTGCTCAACAATTGTCCAAACTCCCGGTGCCATTTCCAATATCTCCTTATATTAAAGTCAACTCATAATTGATTATTTCTTACTCGCACAAAAAAGAGGATCAAGGTCTGCCTAGAAAATTTTTGCCTCTTCGTGGAGCAATTTGGCCAGCCCAGCTGCTTTTTCCTGGGGCGTCTCCCCTTCGACGATTTTCCCTTCCGTTCTTTTCGGTGGTGGGGTTATTTCCAGGATCTTTACCTTTCTCCCGCCTTCCCCGAATTGAGCAGGATCCAAACCAAGATCTGCCAGGGTCTTCTCTTCAAGCGGTTTCCTTTTGGCCTTCATAATCCCGGGGAGTGTGGCGTATCTGGGTTCGTTCAACCCCTTCTGGGTCGTGACGAGAGCAGGCAGGCTGGACTCTATGACAAGCACCTGGCCCTCTACCGGTCTGTGTGCTGTTAAAGATTTGCCATCCTCAGCCACTTCCATCTTTACGATCACTGAAAGTTGTGGGATGCCCAGGAACTCTGCAATGGACGCACCGACAACGCCCATATCATCATCCACCCCTCGTTGACCGGTAAAAATGAGGTCGTAATCAAGGTCCTTTATTGCGGTAGCCAAGGCCTTTGCCGTGGCAAAGGAATCGCTTCCTTCTAAGGCATCATCGTTGATAAGAATACCCTTATCCGCGCCCATTGCCAGTGCAGTTCGGATCGATTCTGTTACCCTTTTGGGACCCAAGCCTACCACGGTGACTTCGCCACCGAACTTTTCCTTTAATTTCAGGGCCTCTTCGACCCCGAATTCATCGTAGGGATTCATTACCCATTTGATATCATCCTTTACAATTGACTTTCCCTCGGGTGCAATTTTTATCTGCGTCTCCGTGTCTGGAACCTGTTTTAAGCATACAATAATATTCACTGCATCCTCCTTTCAGTAATTGGTTTAAGGGCGCTAATTGGTCTTTTACATCTAATCTAATACAATAACACTAAATCTCGTTGTTTTGCCCGCCATGAAACGATCCGATCATCGCCCTTACAGGCCTTATGTGTTATTATGGCCATAAACACTCGGAACCGACAAACTAGGGATCTCTATTCGATCAAGCTCTGACAGGTCCCCCCTGGCAGGGTCAGGCGGTTATTCCTTTTAAAAAATATCCGCTGATCTGTTTGGCGGCAGTTTCAATATCATATCTCTTGCGGCTTGATAACACCCAGAACCTGGACATTTCATCCAAGGCCCCAAAAAAAGCCCTCTTGGCCACACCAGGCATAATATCCTTTTTGAAGACACCTTTTTTCTGGCCTTCCTTAACGATATCTCCGATCAAGTCCAGATATTGGATAAACTGTTCGTTTTTGTATTCTTTCATAAATTTGCTGCTTTGCCTGAGTTCCACCTGGATAATTTCCGCTATATCTTTGTTCTGCTCAATCAACTGGAGGTGGGTCAGCGCAAATTTTTCAAGCTTTTCAGCAGGGTCTTTTAGTTTCGAAATCTGGGCCACCATGTTTTCAAGCACTGTTTTCATCTGCTCCTCAAAAAGCGAGATCAGAATATCATCCTTGCTCTCAAAATAGATATAGATAGTCCCGTCAGCGACCTGTGCCTCCTTGGCAATTTCGGATATCTTTGCCGGATAAAAGCCTTTCTTGGCAAACACCTTTGTGGCCGCCTTTATGATTCTGTGATATTTTTCGCTATTTTTTCTTTTGCGCACGATAGGCTGTCCCTTGTTTATATGAATGATTGTTCATTCATATAAAACTCTTAACATTGGTTTTGGTGGGTGTCAACATCTTTCATCATTTTCCAGAAACGAGTAGCTCTTTTGAGCCAAGAAAAACCAGTGCAGCGGCCGCAATATTTCTTGACAGAAAATGATGAAATGAATTAGGTTCAAAATGGTTATGGTCTAATGCGCGAAGGGTGGTGGTAAGTTTTGGCTAGAGACGATTTTGGGCAGGTATAAATTCACATCTAAATCTAATTTAAGGAGGACTGATTATGCGTAAATTATCCATGTTGATGATTTTTTTGGTAATTGTAGCTGTAGTGCTCTCCCTGGGTTTTCCGGTAGGGGCCTCAGCCAAGGATATCAAGGTTGGGGCGATAATCAACCTGACGGGTCCGGCCTCGACATGGGGGCAGTATCATGCCAAGGGACAGCAGGATTACACGCGTTACGTCAATGAAGTCCAGGGAGGAATTGCCGGGAACAAGATCAAACTGACCGTAGTGGATCATGGCTATAAGGTCCCTGAAGCCCTTAAATATGTGAAAAAGTTCTGTACCGCAGATAAAATGGACATGCTTGCCACATGGGATGCAGGATCGGGAATCATGGCAAAACCAATAATCCAGAAATACAAAACGCCCAATCTTAATTACTCGACCTACCAGGGGATACTCAAACCGCCTGTAGACTATGCGTTTCTGCCATTTGGTGCCTATGATATGGACTCCGCTGCGGTCCTGGAATACATAAAGGCTATCCACGAAGGACCTGAATCACCGAAAGTTGGGCTGTTGACCTACAACAATGCCTATGGGAAGTCCATTCATGCCGCCAGCAAAGATTACGCAGCCAAACATGATATAGATATTGTTGCCATCGAAATGTTTCCTCCCAAATCACTGGATCTGAACACCGAGCTTCTCAGGCTTAAGGACAAAGGCGCTGAATATATCTTTATGCAGTGTCTCCCCTCGGCCATTCTCATGGCCCTCCAATCCGCCGATCGCGTAAATTATAAGGTTCCCTTTTTCGGGACCTGGACCTCCACGGACCCCGACTTTTTTAAACGTGGAAAGGGCCTTATCCGCGACCGAATGCATATGGCATTTACCGGGAGCCTGCCGGGTGACGGCACCCCCGGTATCAAGCTTTTGCAGAAAGTTTGGAAAAAATATAGAGAACCCGAGGAAGGACCTTACAAGTTTGATACAGCCTATTGGGAAGGCGTAACCATTGGTGCAATCATGGCAAGGGGGTTTCAGAAGGCCCATGAACAATTTGGAAAAATCAACAGCCAAACCATCAATGATGCGCTTGAGACATTCCGTAATGAAGACTTTGGTGGACTTGTCCCGAATATCACCTACACCAAGACCGACCACAGTGCCTCCTGGATGGCAAGAATCGTAAAGATCAACGAAAACCAGACCTTTACCCCGCTCACCACCTTCTGGGCACCCGGAAAAGAGAAAGTAACAATTATAAAATGAAGGCCTTTCGCGGTGAACCAAGCATCTTTGCCTCGGCCCGGCCCGAAGAAAGACGGGCCGAGCTGGAGGTGAAGGGGCTTACACTCAAATTTGGCGGTATCACGGCCCTCAATGAAATCGACCTTTCGGTGCGTACAGGAGAGTTGGTTGCAATAATCGGTCCCAATGGTGCTGGAAAGACCAGCCTCCTAAATTGTATCACCGGTTATTACAAGGCCCAGGAGGGCCAAATTTTTTTTAATGGAAAAGATATCACCCCTTCCCCTGCCCATCACCTGACCAAACTTGGAATCGGCAGGACCTACCAAAACATCGAGCTATTTCCCGGTATGACGGTGTTGTCCAACATGTTGCTGGCCCGTCATATTCACTGTAATTACAGTGTTGGGCTGGCGTCAATTTTCTCAAAGTCTGTCAGAGAAGAAGAAATCCGTCACCGGGAAGTCTTGGAAGAGCTGATCGATTTTCTGGAGATGC
>JAUVRS010000151.1 GCA_030597505.1 Desulfobacteraceae bacterium | reverse complement strand
GTCCCGGTATTGGGCAAGACCCGCCTGGAGGTGCTTGAGCGGATAGGGGGGATCAAAAAATTGCGGATGGTCCACGTCCTTGTCAACGGGGGAGGAAACGCGCACGAGCAAGACCCTATTTACCTTCACGAATGCCCCTCCTGTCTTCCAATTCTATGCGGAGCCTCGCGCCACGTGCGAAGACCGAGTCGATGTCTAAATACCCAGGTCACCATCCCCAGGCCAATGTGCAGCCAATAGTCGATAACCCTGTTCAACGCCGTTAATGAAATCGCCAGGGGCGCCGGCACCCCGATCACCCGCAGACAGCTAAAAAGGGTCACCTCCACCGCACCCGCCCCCGATGGTGTAAATGGAAAAGCAGAAGCCAGCAACGGGATCATGGTCAGAAAGACCCCATCTACCAGGCTTGGTTTCAGATTGAAGGCATGGGCCAGAAAAAAAATCCAGACTATCTCCAGCGCCCAGATGACAACAGTCAAACCAAGAACAGGAAGCAGCTGGATCGGTCTGGGCCACATGCCCGTATGAAAGGCCTCAATAATCCGGCGGAGCTTGGCGGGCAGCCACCGGGGCAGTGATCTTTGCAAAAGAAAAAAGCACAGCATAATGAGCGTGGCGCCCAGGGCAATAATGCCGCCGGCTATCAACGCCCAAAAAACCGCCCCTGGCAAGTGAGTCGAAAACAAGACCCAGGATGCCAGCCCGGCAAGAAATAAGATAGTCCATGCGTCCAGCATACGCAAGAAGACAATGGAACCCATGGCCGCGGAACGACGAATCCCGAAATTTATGCGTGCCATATGGGCCGCGTATACATCGCCCAATTTGGCCGGAACCAGATTATCCACAAAATTGTAGAAAAAAACCACCAGCGCAAACATTGTCTTGCGCCCCCTTATGGGCAGGTGAGCCAGACAGCGCCGCCACCGAAGGCCACGGACCGGGTAGGTCAAATAATGGGCCAGGGCACCGAGAAAAACGAGTTTTTTATCACATGTCTTTACCACATCCCATATCTTTCCCGGATCCACCATTGCAAGCAGGGCCCCCAATATCAAAATGGTAATGCCCAGGCTCAAAAAGGTATGCCAGCCCCAGAGCCGCGGGGGGCTGCCCTCGTTTATCGGTGAAGCTATGTTTTGCTGTTTATCCACTTGCAAGATTTTGCTCAATTTGCCTGATAGCCTTCTATCATTCGGTAGTAATACCGGCCTGCAATCTTTCCGTTTTTCCGGATCAACATCTCTTTGATCTCATGGACCTTTTTCGCCCGGGAGGTGATATGGGTCCCTTCCAGATCTTGGGGTTTGCGGCCAACCAGGATCATTGTCTTTCTTTCCTGCTCCTCTATTGGAAACCAAAAGAGATACATACCACTGTTTTGACCAAAGAGATGTCTTCCCGCAGTTTGTTGAGCGCCTTCATTTGTGGTGGCACCCGTTGCGTGCGTCATAGCCTGACTGCGGTAAAAAGCCAGCCAGCTGTTTATCCTGTCCTTATCCATCCCCACCACCAACGGGCGTTCACCGGTTTTCCGTTCATGATCTCCAACCAACGCTTCCACCTGCCTCGCAAACGCCGGCCAGCCAAGGCCAAACACGTTTTTCGGGTAGGGCAGCCCCGCCAACCCCAAAACAAGATAATGGAGGGCGGCCCCATAAAACAGAAGAATAATCACTATCCCCGTCTTCAACCAACGTTTTGCCAAAACCAGTAATTTACCTGGGTGCTGTGGCAGTCTTTGCATCACCAGATAAGCCAGATAAGGGAGTGTCCCCAACCATATCGGTCCTGTCCAGTTCAGCTTGATGTTTCTAAAGAGGCTAAACACCAGAAACAGGCTGAAGGGCAAAAAAGTGAGTGCCATCAACAGCCGGTGGGTGCTCACATTTTTCCTTTCAACGGTTGTATCCACGGTTGATGTGAAAAAATTCTTTGAAACCACCGCTGCAACCACCGCCAACACCCCCATGGGTGTCAAGAGGATCAGCACGCTACCGATCAAATCGGGAAGATCAAAATCAAAACTGCCCGCAACACGCCGGGTGCTCTGAAAGGCGAACGAGACCCACTCATTCTGGATGTTCCATGCGATTACCGGCGAAAACAAGACCACGGCAACGACAACCGCCAGATAGGGTTCCGGTCTGAGGAGCCACCTGCGCGAGTCGCGGTCCATAAGAACAAACACAAGAGCCGCCCCACCCAGAAGCGCGATGGTGTATTTGGAAAGCATCCCCAGACCCATAAAGACCCCCACCCCCAGCCACGCCATCGACCGTTTCTCGATTAACAAACAATAGAGATAATACAAGGCCCCGGCCCAACAGGCCACAAGCGGGGTGTCCGGGAGCATTACAAACCCGAGAGAAAAATATACGGGTAATGTGGCAAAAAGAAGCACTGCCCCCATTGCCGTGGTCTTGTCAAAGATCTTCCGGGTCAAAAGATAGACATAATAGGCGCCCACCAGCCAGATCGCAAAGGCGCTCAAGCGAAGGGCAAGTTCGGAAGGACCCATCATACCCGCAAACAACCAGATGACCCAGCCTACCAGAGGGGGGTGATCCAGATAACCGATATCCAGGTGTTGGGCGTAGTTCCAATAATAGGCCTCCTCGTGCAGCACCTCCGGCAACCCCGCATAAACAAGCCGAAGCAGCACGGCGTAGATGAGGAGCCATAGAGACAGGGTCCGCCACTCTTCACTTGACAGGGGCCCCTTTTGGGCAGGGAAAAAAACACATCGGGTAAGCCCCAGATAGACTGTCAGATATGAAACAGGGGCAGCAACCAGGATCGCCCCCCCGGGCGACCAGCCCCACATCTGAATAAAATCCGCCATCACCCCGCCACGGAGAAAAAGCGCCATCAAAATAACGGTAACATAACCCTTCCAGTACGTATTGGGAATCTTGATTCCATAAAAAAGGACAGCTCCTGACAAAAAACTGACCATATGGGTCAAACCCACGGCTGCTCCCGCCCCGATGAGCAGGTAAAACACCCCAATATCAATTCCCGCACAAAGCAAAACAACGATGGCAGAGAACATCCTCCCTCCTTCTGAAAAAGGGCCGACATTATTATTTATTGGCTGTTTCAATTGAGCAATCTTTTTGAACATCAATTTCTATTCTAAATTAAATACACAGGGTCTCACTTAAGGGTCAAGCAAAACCTGATTCTTTTCTTTCTTGCCCTCACGCTGTCTGCCATGATAGACATATTCACAGTCTATCTTTATTTTTTGGTGAAGTTTCAGAGTGTTATAACAGATTAAATCGCCTTTTCAAAAGAGAGAAAGGATTGACCTTTGGTAAAGGAATACCATCTTGGGATCTATACAGGTCACGACACTGGCCTTGCAATCGTCGACGGAGACCTCAACATACTGTATGTGTTTGAGGAGGAACGGTTTAATGGTGAAAAGATGACCTACTTCAACCCCTATTTTTCCTTAAAGGAGCTGATGAGGCTCGATTTCAACCATTTTAAGACCGTCAGCTTTGGTTTTAACCCATCGGAGGACCAGCAAACCTATCTGAAAAAATTTATCAAGTTTCAAAAAGTCCGGTGTGCTGAGGTCCTGAATTATCTTGCTCCCAGGGTCTCGTGGGAAGCGGTGTGTTTTGTGGGCCATCACGACTGCCACGCTGCCGGTGCATTCTTGTGCTCAGGGTTTGACCATTCCGCCATTCTCGTGGCTGATGGCACAGGGGAGGCCGAATCGACATCTTTCTACACCGGGGAGGGCACCTCCTTTTCCCGGGTCTCCACTGAGTTCACAAGGAATTTTTCCCTTGGTTTCCTCTATCAATATTTCACCGAATGGCTGAGGTATCGAACCCCCAACACCTCCCAGCATTGCGGAAAAATAATGGGGTTGGCCAGTTACGGCAGTCCCGTTTATAAAAAACGGATTCTCGAAATATTGGAAAAAAAGGGGGATGCCTACAGATGGCCGCGTGGGATCCTCCGGGAAATGAGGGGCGAAATAGCAGAGAAATTTGGAATGCCCCAGCCAAGACCCGGAACAGAATATAGCAAACTCCAGGCTGACGTCGCTGCGAGCATACAGGGGTTGCTTGAGGAGATGGTCATTGAGAAATTGCAAAAGGCCCGAGAAACCCTCTCTTTTGAAAACCTCTGTTTTTCAGGGGGCGTTGCAATGAACAGCCTCCTAAACTATCGTATTTTAAAATCAAACATCTGCAAAAATATCTTTATCCAGCCCCTCGCATCCGACAGGGGAATTGCCCTGGGTGCGGCCCTCGCCTCAGCGGCAAAATCCCCGGGTTCCAGGCAAACCGGTTCCACCAAGCCAATGCATAATCTCTATCTGGGGTTTGGGTATGACAAAGATGGGTTGGCTTTGGAACTCACCGGACTGACCCGGAAGTATGATCTGCCAATCCACATTCAAAAACAAAATATCTCTGCCGGGGAGGTGGCAAAGCTGCTTCACGACAATCAGATTATTGGGATTTTCCAGGGCCGGGAGGAAGCAGGTCCCAGGGCCCTCGGGAATCGCTCGATCCTGACCGCTCCCACCATCGAGAGCCGAAACAGGACCAATTGTCAGGTAAAGTACAGGGAGCCTTGGCGGCCATTTGCCCCAACAGTCCTGGAAGAGGCCGTGGGGGACTATTTTGACATTGACAGACCCGAGCCTTTTATGACGGTAATTTACGGTGTTCTCCCGCATGTTCAAAAGGGCATCGAAGGTATAACCCACGTGGATGGAACCGCCAGACTGCAGACAGTGAATCAAGATCAGAATCCTTTTTTTTATTCGATAATCAAGGAATATCAGAATATTACAGGGATTCCCATTGTCTTGAACACCTCTTTCAACATCAACGGCCAACCCATTGTAAGAACCGTATACGATGCGGTGATGACCTTCCTCTGCAGCGGCATGGACGGCCTTCTGGTCGGGGACACGCTGCTCCGCAAGACCAACAATTTCCCAAAAAGCAACATCAATTCTCTTGACCGCATCCTGGCTGAGGCCACAAAAAATGCCACATCAATTGTACTAAAGATCCTCGATTACTCAAAAGAAACAGAGACCCTCCTGACCCAATTCCTCGCCTCCCCCTGTATAAAATTCCGCCGGGATTATGGGTCACGTCCCATCTCCAGATGTTATATGGGCTCCCACACCAAGATGAGCTGGAACATTATCTCAAAAATAGGTGCTTCGGTAAGGGAGTTTATCTATAACAACGCGGAAAAGCCCGGTCTTAATTCGGGTCTTGATAAGGGAGAGATCTGTATTGTCGTGATGGGCGACAGGTTGATCGAGGCCTCGAGTCGGCCCAACCGGACATATGTGGGTTTTGATCGCAATGTCTGCAGAGAACTGATTGAGGGGCTCCACCAGATGCCAGACAGTGAAAAATATTCTGTTCTTGACAGGGAATCTCACTTCTTTGACATTGATTCCCTCCACAGCCGGTTTGATCGGCAGTAAACGTAAAACGTGGGAGACATGCCACCCGCATCCATCGAATCTTTGATCCCTGTCGCCCTTGTTTATAATGCTATAGAATTCAGCAACTTTAACCATTCCATGTCTTTGGCCAAAAAAACCGTTTTCTGCCACGATACAGAAATTTTTTTGTTGACGACCAAAAGAGTTTTCGAATAATATGGCCACAATGTTGAGGCAGCATGCCCCAATGGAAAACTGACAGGAAAAATGGGCCAAAAACCCTGAAAAATGCTTGACATTTCTTTCCAAACTTGCTAAAAGTCTTTGTCAGGAAATAATTTACCTTGGTGGGTTTGGTTTTCCATTAAGAATAATTCTTGAAGGAAAGGAGGCGATAAGGTTCGGAAGTAGCTGATTTTGTTTATAAGTTATGGTGGCCCAAAGAGATTCGGGCCATGCAAACATCCAACCACTTTTTGAGGAGGAGAGTATGAAGAAGTTATTTATTTTTGGTATCGCAGCCTTGTTGCTGGTGGCATTTACGGCGCCTGCCATGGCAAAGGTAAAGATGGGTGGTATCATCTTTGCTGATTTTTACTATCTTGACAGGGATGAAAATAATGCCGTAGCCAAAGGGCTGGCCAACCCAGCCAGACCGGATCCCTATACAGTCGGGGTATACGAGTTGTCCCCCATTACCCGTCTAAACGGCAGGTGGACCAATGAAGACAATGTGGGCATGTTTATCGAGCTCGGTCTGGGCGGCGGTGGCAGCAACGGGACCGGTGTTAGTCTCCGGCACGCATATGGCTGGTGGGACATAAACCCATCGTTCACGATCATGGCCGGTCATTCCACCACCCCGTTCTCACAGATCAACCCCAGCCAGCTCCTGGGAACATATGCGGGCACCATCATTGGTGATGGTTATGGTGACTGGTACTCAGGCCGTTTTCCGCAGCTGAGAGGTACCTGGAGATTTGGCAAGGTCGGCAGAGTCGAACTCGCCTTTATCGATCCCAGCGGCGGCAACCCCGGCCCCTGGACTCCGGGGACCTACCAGAACAACACCAAGCTCCCCAGAATCGACATAGGTGTTCCTCTCCACTTTGGTCCGGTCAGGCTCTATCCCTCGGTCCTGTGGCAGGAAAAAAATGTTGACGGGCTCACAACGGGCGTTGACGATAAGGTCAGGACCTTTGCCGGTT
>JAUVRS010000049.1 GCA_030597505.1 Desulfobacteraceae bacterium | reverse complement strand
CGTCAAATCAACCCCATGACCCAGGAAAAGATTTCCTGTAGGGGAAGGTTGTTTCTTAAAGCAATCTCCCGGCAGACTTCGTATTCAGGGAGAAAAAAGGGGGACCCGTCACTGTCAACGCTTTTCTTGACTTTGATCTTCCCCCAGGGACTCTCCACCTCCTCCAGAGAACGTGTCAGTACCTTTCTCTGGCTGTATCTGAATCGAATGCCAAGGGTTGTGCTCTCTTTAAAAAGGATCTCCATCAAAATATCTTTTTTATCAGGCCGGCCAATGACTTGGATCTGGACCCCGGGTCTGCCCTTTTTCATTTGAACAGGAAGAAATACCACATCCAGCCCCCCTGCATCAAACAGCCGTTCCATAAGATACCCTAAAATCTCAGGGCTGTTATCATCCAGGTTCGTCTCAAGGATAACCACCGTATCACCTGTTGTCTCTTCCCCTTGTTCACCGATGAGTATTCTGGCCAAATTGGGTCTGTCCGGCAGATCCCTTTTTCCAACGCCATAACCGATGTCGTGAATAACCATGGGGGGCATTTGCCCGAAAGATTCGGCTAACCCCTTGACCAGGGCTGCCCCGGTAGGTGTGACCATTTCATAGGTGAGGCCTGAGTCAAACACGGGGATATCTTTTAAAAGAGCAGCAGTGGCAGGCGCTGGAAGCGGTAGTCTTCCATGGGATGACCCCACAAAACCTGACCCAAGGGGCAGCGGAGAGACCAGGAGCGCTTGAATCCCCAGACGTTCAATACCATATACGGCCCCGACAATGTCTATGATCGAATCCACGGCGCCTATTTCGTGGAAATGGACCTCATCAGCCGGAAGGTTATGGACCGCTCCTTCCACCCTTGCCAAATTTTCAAATATCTGAATGCTTTTTGTCTTAACCGTGTCCGTAAACTCACTCTTTTTAATGATTTCTCTAATTTCCCTGAGACCCCTTGCCGGCTGTTTCACATCTTCCAGTATGACCACAAACCGTGTACCGAAAATATGTTTTCGGCCCTCATGAACCGCCTCGAGCCGGAAGCCCTTTAGCGGCAGGGTTGCAAGACGCTCAGCAAGTTCATCAAAGGAAAATCCCGAATCGAGCAGTGCGCCCAGAAACATGTCGCCACTGATCCCTGAAAAACAGTCAAGATAGGCTATTTTCATTTATAGTCTCAAAAAAATATTTTGGGTTATCGTTATGTAACTATTCAGGTGGATAGGCTAAAGGCTGAAGACTGTTAGGAAAAAGCTCATTTTGAAGCCATGTTTGGTACAAGAATCAAATATTTCCGCCAAAGTACGGCAATCATGCTCTTCTGTCCCCTTCAGCCTTCAGTCTAAACAGCTTCAACCTGACTACGTGAGTAGTTACATCGTTATCAACACGGGTTCAGTTTCCAAATGCTACAGGACTTCAGCAATAAGTTCTGAAATATCTTTTATTTCGATCTCATCCTCCTTGTTGACTGTCTTTCGGCTGTCCTCAAGCATAGAGATACAATATGGGCAGGCCGTGGCAAGGATGGACGCCCCGGTCTCACACGCTTCGTGTATTCTCAGGTCTGAAAACCGCCATTCGGGTTTGGTCTCCATCCACAGACGACCTCCCCCGGCCCCACAGCAAAGGCTCTCCTTTTTGATCCGTTTCATTTCCACCAGATTGCCGTTGGTTACAGCCGAAATCAGTAAACGGGGTTCATCATAGATTTCACTGTGTCTCCCGAGATAGCAAGGATCATGGTAAGTGACTTTCTTATCCAATGTCCCTGACAGTTTTAGTTCCCCTGCCTCAAGAAGGCCTGCCAGCAATTGGGTATAATGAATTGTTTCAAATTCTCCGCCCAACTCCGGATACTCCTGTGTAAATGTATAGTAACAATGGGGGGATGTAGTGATGACCTTTTTGACCCCTCTGTCTTTGTAAAGACTGATGTTCTTCTCAGACATTTTGCCAAACAGCTCTTCATCCCCGATTTTTCTGACCGATTCGGCACAGCAGCTCTCTTCTTCACCGATTACGCCAAAGGTCACACCGGTTGCTAAAAGGATCTTGGTCATGGCCTTGGCGATATTCCGGCTTCGTGCGTCATATGCAGAGGTACAACATACAAACAATAAATATTCTTTATCGTCTCCATAGGCCGGGACATCAAGCCCCTCCATCCACTCCGTCCTTTTTTCTCTTGCCTCCGACCAGGGATTCCCGTTGCTGTGGACACTTCCGGTAATGGTCCTCAGAACGCCGGGTATGGTGCCGGTTTCGGCTATCATAGCCCGCATGGCCTTTACGACATCAATGATGGTTACCCCCCTGGGGCATTTCAGCACGCATTTGTTGCAAGTGGTGCACCCATAGAGGATATCGTCAGACTCATAACCTTCAACACCCAGCTGGGCCATTCTGATCAAACTCCGAACATTAAAGGGACTCTCCACGATTCGCCATGGGCAGGAACCCGTACACATGCCGCATTGCATACAGAGGTTCAGTTTTTCAGCACCCATAGCCACCAGGGCCTCATTCACTTCATAAAATGGGGTTAACGCTTCCATATTATCAACTGCTCCTTTCAGAATAAAAACTCAAAACCATCTTTCAATCACGACGTCAGAAGAATGTGATTTTTTTAACAAAGCCCTATTTTAATGTCAACACGGGAATAAAGCCCCGTCCCGACATAAAACAAACAAAACAGGGCCCTCATCTCCCGAAAGGCTCTGTTTGCCGGAAGTCGGGCAAAAACGGAGAAATATCTCGGCGGTGTTTATGCATTTTTTCAGGGAATTGGACAAAGATCCACTCAAAACCAAGTTCTTGTGCGTGAGTGTATACCTTTATAAATTCTTCCGTTGTAATTGACCGATTTAACGTCTCGTCATTCTGATCAAAAACCGGATAGTATTGCGACATAAGACTGACAGGAAGCCCCCCGCCAAATTCTACAAAAAGGCTTGTCAACGCATTGATTGAATTTTTCACGTTTCCGGGAAGGATCAAATGTCTGACCAGAACACCCTTTTTGGCCAAATCACTCCCGGAAAGACATGAATCAAGGACACCTTTCTGCCGAATCATTTCAACTATGGCCTCGAGGGCTATCTTTGGGTAATCTGGACATTGTGAAAGCCTTTCCGCCAGGGATGAATCAGAATACTTGTAATCGGGAAGGTATATGTCAGCAAAATTTTCAGCCAGATTTAACGTATCCACGGATTGATATCCAGAAACATTGTAGACCACAGGGAGATCAAGACCCCTTTTTCTCATCATTGAGACGAGCTGAAAAACATGCGGAAGGAAATGATCGGGAGTTACCAGATTTACGTTGTGGACATGATATTGGGTAACCATATTGAACACACTTTCAACCAGTTCGATGAGTTCCATTTCCCTGCCAAGTCTTCCTTGTGAAATCTGATGATTCTGGCAGAAGGAGCACCGCAGCGTGCATCCGGTAAAAAAGATCATGCCCGAACCGCGTTTTCCCGTGATCGGGGGTTCTTCTCCAAAATGGGGTCCCACATGCGCGACCCGAATCTGATCCTGTTCCCCGCAAAACCCGGTCTGCTTTTTTCCGTTTTTTTTCGACCTGGAGACACCACACTTACGGGGACAAAGACTGCATTTTCTATAAAGTATCAACGGGTCCATAACATATCTATCGTATCATCTGAATCCGTTTCGGGCAAGACCTGCAGGTCTCTGTACCACCACCCGAGATCTCATTCATTTGACTTCACCAGACAACCGTTTTAGAATTCCCCCAAATTGGCACTACATTCGAGTGAAAGGAGACATTTATGGGAAAAAGAACGCTCAAGACAAAACTTTGTGACCTGCTGGGGATTGAATACCCGATCCTGAGTGCCGGTATGGGGCCAACCCTGATAGGGGAGACAACCGGAGCGCCCGTGGAACTGGTTGTGGCTGTTTCCGAGGCTGGAGGACTCGGGGTCCTCGGTGGAAGTGGCTTCACAGTGGATGAACTTCGAGACGCTATCCGGGAAATCAAGTCCCTGACAGACAAACCTTATGGGGTTGACCTTCTTCTGCCAAAACGCCTGGCAACCCGCGAAGTCATGAAATCGGGGGCGGCAACGGAACTGCCCCTCAGTCAGGTCCTGGAGATGCTGCCAAAGCCGCATCTTGAATGGTTCAAAAAAATAAAAGAGGAATTGGAGCTTCCGGATACGGATGTCATACTAAAATTGAACACCACCACCATGCTCCCCAAAGAGTCTATTCAGGTGTGTATCGAGGAACGGGTGCCTCTTTTTTGCGCAGGTCTCGGTAACCCCGGTTTTATGGTTGAAGAGGCCCATGCCGTGGGGATGAAAGTCCTCGGGATTACGGGAAATGTAAAAAATGGTCGCCGCATTGCCGAGTCAGGGGTAGATCTCGTGGTGGCCCAGGTGCTCGAGGGAGGTGGGCATACGGGCAGAATCGGAACCATGGCATTACTGCCCCAGGTCATTGACGTGGCTTCACCCGTCCCGGTTCTGGCCGCCGGTGGCATCGGAGACGGCCGAGGACTTGCAGCATCGTTGGCCATGGGATGTCCGGGGGTTTGGGTTGGCACACGTTTTCTGGCCACAGACGAAGGGGGGGCTCTGGATATAAATAAAGACCGAATCCTTGACTCCAACGATGAAGGAACGCGTGTCAGTACGGCCTACACGGGTAAAACCGTACGGGCGAGCCTCAACAAATTCCACCGACTCTGGGAAGAATCAGGGCTCGACCCCATTCCTTTCCCAAACCAGGTTCTGCTTTCCTCTGCGCTCCTGTGGAGTTTCATCAAAGCCGATAAACTCGACTATGTGGGGGGTCTTGCGGGACAGGTCTCAGGGCTTATCCATGAAATCAAACCTGCCCGACAGGTTTTGGAAGAAATGGTAGAAGAGGCCGTGGATATTCTCACCCGAAAGCTGCCTGAAGACGTGATTGCCAAATAGCTTGAGCAAAAACCCTGTTTTTTTGGTCAAGAAATTCGAAATCCGAAGCACGAAATACGAAACAATGACCAAAACACCAATATCTCAATGACAAAAAAATCGTATTTCAAGTGTTTCAGTTTGGGTCATTTTATCATTTGATATTAGAATTTGTTTCGGATTTCGATATTCGGATTTTGCCTGAACAGAGGGTTTCGTTCAGGCACTAAATAGCAACATCTCTCGATTTGATCATTGGTGTGCGTCAAGATCCGGCCCTGGCATGCCCCCCACCTGTTGTGACCAGCGGAGGAGGTTTGCCAGGGCCCTTGCTGCCCGGTTGAGGGATGGAAACGCAGGGATCCCGGCCTCACAGAACACCCGCCGCATGAGGGCGCCCTCCCCTGCCAGTTCCGGATCACCACCTTCTGAATCCACGGTAAACACTGTCGGTTTTCTGTTCTGCATTTCCTTTAGAAAGTTGATTACCTCCGGGGTCGAGTCCGGCAAATCCGGAAGATGAAAGGCCTTTCTGGCAATAAGGCGATCGACGATGACCATGGAAATACTGGGGTCTTTGTACCCCAGTTCCAGGATTTCAGCCAGATACTTGGAATCCTGGAACACCCTGAACATATCCAAGGGATTTCCCGCAATGGAGCCTGCAGCAGGGACTGTTTTACGGAGTTCTTTCATAGTGCTGTCTGACAGCTGCGGGACCCCGAGCCCTTCCCGAATACATATATCAGTGTATGCCCCACTGTTTCCGCCCCCGCCCCCCACCAGAAAAACACCATTGCCTTTTGGCGGCGTAAGAAGGGCTGCGGCGGCGATGGTATCCACCCACTCATCCAACGAACGTACTCGGATTATCCCTGTTTGACGGAAAAGCCCTTCCCACACCCTGTTCTCTCCGGACATGGCCCCTGTGTGTGAGGCTGCAGTAGCAGCCCCGGCTTCACTCTCCCCGCCTTTCAAAAGGACAATGGGTTTTTTTCTTGCCACCTCTCTTGCAAGACGAAAAAATCTGCGGCCATCCTGAACGCTCTCCAGATACATGGCAATCACCCGTATATCTTTGTCTTTGGCCATATACTCGAGATAATCACTGCTGTTCAGGACCGCCCCGTTCCCAAAACTCACTGCCTTGCCGGTGCCGATCCCCAGGGAACAGGTATATTCGGTGAGACGCTGTGTTATACCACCGCTTTGGGAGATAACACCAAGAGGCCCATCCAACCCGGGTATTGCCCCCCAAGCAGTGACCCTGGAAGAGGGGCAGTAGGGTCCCATACAGTTGGGCCCGATGACCTTTAAACCCTTTTTTCGAGAGATAGAGATTATCTCCTCTTCAAGTCTTTTCCCCTCTGGTGTGCCCGTCTCTTTAAAACCGGAGGTGAGGATGTGAATATGTGTCAACCCGATACGACCGCATTCTTCCAGGATCGATGGGACCAGCCTTGCTGCCACGGCCACAATGGCCAGATCAGGCACCTCGGGGAGCGATGAAAGGTCCGGATAGGCCCGGAGTCCTTTGATCTCCCCGCCTTTGGGATTTATGGGATAGAGATTCCCGGAAAAATTACTCTCCAAAAGTTTCTCCAAAAAACTCATCCCACCAAACCGATAGGCCCCTGTTGGAACCCCGACAATGGCTATGCTACCCGGGTTAAAAAATGCCTCCAGGTCACTTTTATTCACCCCCATACCTTAATCCTCCCGGCACCTCAATCCTCTTAATCACACCCTACAGCCACCCATTTATTTCTGTTCTGCCATAGACTGCTCAAAATCTGCCATGACCGCCTTTCGCAGGTGTCTCGGGGTCTCCGGGGGCGCAACGGCATCCTCGCGGGGATTCATGGCGATGGCTTCGGGTGGACAGTGGGTTGCACAGACACCGCATCCGATACAGCGATTCTCATCTATGACCGCGGCATCTGCCATTGAGATCGCCTCCATAGGGCACATCTCTACGCATGTTTCGCACTGCTCACACACTACATCATCTACCTGTGCAAGATACCCGGAGCTGGCTCCCCAGATGGGTTTTCCGAGTTTGTTTAGTTTGTTTAGCACCCCGCAGTGACAACTGCAGCAGTTGCAGAGAAACTCCAGATATTTGGACGTATTGGAACTCATGTGAACAAGTCCCTTTTCTTCACAATCCTTCAGAATGTCAAAGGCCTCTTCCTTGGTTATCAGTCTGGCAATACCCCTTTCCGATGTGTAAAGCGCCCCCGGCCCAAAGCTCATGCAGCGGTATTCCGGTGCATCGCACGTCTCCTTACCCAGCAGATAATCCTCGTGGTGACAATAGCAGTGTCCAACTGAAATGGCTTCGGCCGATTCAATATAGCTCGAAAGCTGATCATAGGTGAACACCCGTTGCCCGGCCTGGATGGTCCTCTCAATGGGGATCACCCGCATAAAAGGGGTCACATTATCGGGTATGGGGATCACCTTTCTCACCTCTGTTTCCGCCGCATCGGCATAGGCCCTCAACAGCCGGGCGAGTCGGCGGTCCTTGTCGGTGTCTCCCCCTCGCATAAACTGAAATTCAAATATTCCGGGAACAACCGGAAGGAGCTTGTAAAGCATCACCTCATCTTTTTTTCGGGTGGCCACCACGCCTTTATCAGCCATGGATTCCAAATAGGGATATATCTCTTCTTCGGGTCTTGCGAGTGTTTCGGCCAGGTCTTGAAGAGAGGCTGCCGCTGGGGGCATCTTGCAGGCGACCCGGGCCTCCTCGTCGGTAAAGAGCTCTTCCAGCAGTTCAAACATCTCCGGAATCTGCATGGCAGGCAGGGACCCGCCTCTCACGTTCAGATTATCACACAACTCTTTTAGCAATGATTTATCCATCTTCTACCTCCTTTGTATATCATCAGATTGAATTTAGATATTGATGATTGGTGTGGATGACGTCTCCGGTCACAGGAGTTCAGTCTCTCCTTGGCTCCCGCGTTGAATCAACCCCAACGTGCCGTTCTTTTCTTCCAGCACGGTAACAGACGCATTACCCGGCCGGAAACTAACCACCCTGTCATCTCCTGTTGCTGCACCAACTGCCGCGTTTATTGCAATCAAATGGCTGAACACGACTGTCTCTCTATCAAGGGCGAGAAGGGCCTCCACAACATCCATCCGCCACATATGGAGATCCTGAGGCAGGGTTGACCATTCTTGCCCCATCAGATCAATTAACCATTTACCCCGTTCTCTCAGACCTTTTTCGGGTGAGGGGATCTCACCGACTCGTTTTTCTATTTTTATTGAAACTCCCCACAGGTCTGCCAGCGGCGTGGCGGTTTGTCGGGTACGAGCAAGCGGGCTCGATACGATCTCGAGTGGGCCCAGGGGGGCAAGGATATGGGCCGTCTTCTCAGCTTCTGCGTGTCCCGTATCGTCAAGACCCGGATTATAATCAGTATCCCAGGCCGCTGCGGCCTTGCCGTGACGCACCAGATAAAGTTTTGTCATTTTCAAAACCCGTTATTATTTGCAATTTTTCTTTCTCAACCACACCGACCGTGGGGACCTATCCTGCCGAAGCCCCCAAGTTTCTTGGCCTTTTGCCCCCTCTCTTATTCTATTGAAACCTGAACCGATTTCATTCGGTAAATCATAAACCCGGCAAACAGGGCAAAGCCTGCGGCAAAAAAGAGCGCCTGAAAACCTGCCCATTCCCCGATATAGCCCAAAAGCACCGAACCCACAAATGCTCCGGCGTCTATCCCTCCTGTAAATACACCGTTTATTTTCCCCCGGATACCGATGGGTTCCTTCCGAAGCGCGAGAGCATTGAGGCTGGGGAACAAAAGCCCATGCCCACAACCGGACATCAGACCCGAAATGAACAGCATGATGGTTCCTTCTAAAAGCATGAGGACCATAAACCCGGCTCCAGTAATAATCAGGGCATAGGGAATGATGCGTTGCTCTCCAACCCTGTCTGCCAACCGGCCGCCAAAAAAACGTGTTATCACCGCAGCCACGGAATAGGAGATATAGTAAAGAGAGATAAAGGCCAGGTGTTTTTCCTTTGCAAACGGGGAAACAAAGCTGCCTGACGCAGCGAGACCAAAACCAAAAATCAGAGCCAGGACAGCGACCACCACCATCTTTTTCCTGGCAAGAACAGAGAAAAAAGTCTCCGCCGATCCTCGGGGTGGGCCGATATAGGACTCCTTCAAAAAGAGATGGGGAAAAAACCCAATGGCGGCCAGGGCAGCCGCTGTCAGAAAAAACCACCTGGAACCAAAGCCTTCGATTACCATTTCACCAATAACCGGACCCGCTCCCATCCCTATAAGGGCCGTGACACCAAACATACCGATCCCTTCGTTGAGGCGTTCTCTGGGGATAATATCTGCAACGTAGGTAAAGGCCGCCGTAAAAGAAATGGCCAAACCGACTCCATGTAAAAGCCTGACCAACAAAAGGGGAAGATAGAACCCGGTCAGTTCCCCCTTGAAAACGAGATAGCAGAGAGACACAAGACTCATAATAATACATCCCATGCCATAGCTGCGCTTCCTCCCAATTCTGTCAATCATCTCTGAGATCCAAGGTCGACACAATACGGAAGACAGCGCAGCCGTTCCCATGATTAGACCAATGTCGACCTTGGAACCACCGTGTCTCGTGACAAAAAGAGGAAAGAGAAAAAAAGTGCCAAAACTGGATACATTAAAAAAATTGGCCATGGCCATCAGGATAAATGACCGCGTATACAGGGCCTTTTCGTTTTTTGATTTCATCTTTGTCTTTGACTTAAAATAAAACCCCGCTCACCTCTCAATGCGGGGTTCCTGTTGCTTGCAATGCCATATGTTCCCAATTCTAGGGACTGTGGCAATAAAATAAAAATTTGGTCATCAATAATTTTGATTGAAAGCCTTTTTCTCAGGAGACAACCGCTCTTTATCAGAGGGATAACGCATGAGTCAAGACATTAGGGAATGCTCCGCCACATCATGATGGCATCCTGGCCTTCAGAATAGAATCTTTCCTTCACCTTTCCCGGAACAAACCCGTGCTTCAGGAAAAGCCTTTTTGCAGCATGGTTCTCCGGGGCGGTGTGAAGGATCAGCATGTCAATCTGAAGCGTCTCGGCCCTCCTTATCACCTCACCCATGATGCGGTTTCCAACGCCCATGTTATGCTCTTGGGGTTCAACCGCAATGGCAAGCAGTTCACCCACAAACTCAAATTGACCTCTGCGAGAAGGCATTCCCAGCATCGCAAACCCCACAGGTTTCCTGACTGTGTCGGCCAGAATGGTAACAGTCGGCCACGACTCAAACCAGAGAGGCAGCAGTTCTTCATAAGGGCCATACATGCAAAAGACCTTTTGGCTGAGATCCCGGATAAAATGCGTGTCTCCCTTAATGGCATCCCGCAAGGTCACCCGTTTCCTTTCCCTCTGGGATGACCACCTCCTGTTTGTACCCGGAGATTCTGAAAAACCAGCGCCTCTTTTCATCATATAACCTTCTGTGCCCACATAAAATCCAGAACCCTACCTCGGTCTTCCTCAAATTTTTGTTGTAATACCTTCCCGCCGGTTACGCTCATAACCCCCAGATCACCTCATGTCAAGCAATAGCCTTGACACAAAACCTTGACATAAAATAAGGAGCCCTTTTATACTCCAATACATTCGAGCCCTCCAACGCCAACCATCTACCCAAAGGAGTCCGCGCCATGCCCACAAATCCGAAGTCTCTTGCCCAACGCGACATCGAAACCCTGGTCCATCCATACACAAACCTGGCACTTCACCGGGAAAAAGGTCCGCTTATTATGGAACGTGGAGACGGGATCTATGTGTGGGACGAAGACGGGAAACAATATATAGAAGGCCTCGCAGGTCTTTGGTGTACGGCCCTCGGTTTTGGCGAAAAGGAACTGGTAGAAGCAGCTACCAAGCAGCTTAATCAATTGCCTTACTATCATCTGTTTGGCGATAAGAGCCAAATTCCCGCCATCAAACTTGGTGAACGGCTCAAAGACATGGCGCCCATGCCTGTTTCAAAGGTCTTTTTTGTCAACTCCGGTTCAGAGGCCAATGACACACAGATCAAACTGATCTGGTATTACAACAACGCCATCGGCCGACCCAAGAAGAAAAAGATAATCAGCCGAATAAAGGCCTATCACGGCGTTACGATCGCAACAGGAAGTCTCACAGGACTCCCCTTCGCACACCAGAGCTTTGACCTTCCGCTCCCAGGCATCCTGCACACGGACTGCCCTCATCACTACCGTTTTTCAGAGCCCGGTGAGACAGAAGAGGAATTCGCTACCCGGCTCGCCGAAAACCTGGAAAAACTGATCCTCCGGGAAGACCCTGATACGGTTGCGGCCTTTATCGCAGAACCTGTCATGGGAGCGGGTGGTGTGATTGTCCCACCCAGGACCTATTTTGAAAAGATAGACATTGTCCTCAAGAAATACGACATCCTGTTTATCGACGACGAAGTGATTTGCGGTTTTGGCCGAACAGGGTACACCTTTGGCTGTGAGGCCTTTGGCTTTACACCCGACACCATGTCGGTCGCAAAGTCCCTATCTTCCTCTTATCTTCCCGTCGGCGCCGTGCTTATTCCCGACTATATCTATGAGGCGATGCTTGAGGAGAGTCGCAAACTCGGCACCTTCGGACATGGGTTTACCTACTCGGGACACCCGACCTGCACCGCAGTTGCACTCAAGAACCTGGAACTTATGGAGGAACGGCACATATTCGACCATGTCCGCGAGGTCATGCCCCGATTTCAGGAGCGGTTGAAAGCTTTTGGGGATCACCCCCTTGTGGGAGAAACAAGAGGGATTGGGCTTATTGGCGGCTGCGAGTTCGTGGCCGATAAGGAAACAAAACGCTCCTTTGACATAAAAAAAGGAGTGGGCGCCTATTGCGCTTCCCGCGCCCAGGAACACGGGCTGATCCTCCGCAGCCTGGGAGATACCCTTGCCTTCTGTCCACCGCTGATCATCACGGAAAACGAGATCGACGAGCTCTTTGATCGCTTTTCACGGGCACTCGATGAAACAGAAGCACAGGTCGAAAAAGAGCAGCTTCGTGAATTGTAAAAACTTACTGACCCGTGAGAAAGGGGGTTCAATGAAACAAAAAAAGGTCTT
>JAUVRS010000144.1 GCA_030597505.1 Desulfobacteraceae bacterium | reverse complement strand
GTAGCGGATGAGATCAGCTGGTTCTACGGTACCACAATCTAGTTTTGCTATGCCAATCATAGTCAAAAATTCTCCGAAAACTTTAAAAATGGCTAACATGTACGCATACAGGCAGTCCGCGACGGCCTGAACTATTCAATAACATCCGGTGACTCTATGGATTCGTTCTCTGGCGCCTCGTTCGAATATTTGTGACGATGAGACTCTTTGATAAGCTCATTTACAAAATCCTCCATATTCCTGATGGCATCTTCATTTATAGTAAATTTCTCGATCCCGGAGCGATCCCTTATGAGCTTGAGTCCATACTCGAGCTTTATCGCCAGTTGGAGCGCCAGGGGACCGGCCTCATCCCCTGCTTCAATTGCCTGGGCAATGATTTCATCAATGGCACTTTCCTCAAATGAGATACTCATTTCAAGTTTTTCAACCAGTGCGGCTTCTTCGGCCTTCACCTGATCGTACATTTCCTTGAATTTATCAAAGGCCCAATTGATATCAGTGATAGTGCCAAGGTATAGACGTGCAATCAATTCCGATCTTCTTTCATAGATCTCAAGACCCAGTTTCTCGCGAAAATTGTCAACTCTTTCTTTGATGTATGCCTTGATGGTTTCAAATTCCTTTTCGCTGGCCCTTGTAAACCTTTTCGTCAGTACAGGATCATCCGGATTCTTTAATACCATTTCAAGCTCTGTTTCAGGGTTTGTCACAAGCTCCGGCGTTACCAGCAATTGCCTTATCTCCGTTGAGGGAAGCTTCTTCTCAAATGGTATCAAGACCTTTTCAATGGCGCTTACAAGCCCTCTTGCCCCGGTCTTTTGAACCGCCGCGATTTCAGCTATCTTTAACAACGCCTCTTCTTCGAATTTTATATCGATCCCGTAGGAACCAAAATCGAGTCGTTTACTCAGAATGACGGGGTTGTTGGGGTTCTTGAGGATCTCCACCAAATCCTCCTTTGTGAGCTCATCAAACACCACAACCACGGGGAGTCTGCCAACAAATTCAGACTCAAAACCAAACGAGATCAGATCCTGCGCAACGACCTCCTTCAGGATCTCCCAGGGGACCTCGGCAGGTCGCACGTCTGCCTCAAACCCGATTCCCTGGCTCTGAAGCCGCTTTTTTATGATATCGGCCAGTTCACCAAAGGCACCGCTCATGATAAAGAGGATATTTTTTGTGTTGACAACCCTTTTCTCCTTTTTTCCGGTCCTTCTGTACTGCTCAATCGCCTGTATCTGAGATATGGGGTCGTGGGGGACCTTCAAATCCACCTCGGTCTCCTCCATGGGTTTTAGAAGTGTCCGCTGAACCCCTGTACGGGAAACATCGTGTCCAATGATATTTCTGGATGAAGCAATTTTGTCGATCTCATCGATGTAGATAATCCCGTTCTCGGCAAGCTCGATATTGTCGTCGGCCTCACTTACCAGATCCCTGACCAGATCCTCAACATCGCCTCCCACATAACCGGTTTCGCTGAATTTTGTGGCATCCCCTTTGACAAAGGGGACCCCCAATTTCTGGGCGATCAGCTTGATGATATAGGTTTTTCCCACGCCGGTGGGGCCAATCATCAACACATTATTCTTGATCATCCCCACACTGGTGGCCTTGTTCTTATCCCCGGCATCTGACGAACCACTACTGCGGGTGTAATCTATTCTGTTAAAGTGGGTGCAAACCTTTGTAGAAATGACTGCCTTTGCCTGTTCCTGCTTGATGACAAAACTATCTAGGTAGGACTCGAGGTCTTCGGGCAGCATGTCGAAAAAAGGCAACTCCCCGGCTTCCTTAGATCCTGTTGAACCATCGGTCTGAGCCTCCTCCTTTTTTGGAAAAACAAAAGGAGAAATGATCTTTACCCGATTACCATATTTTTTGGAAAGATATTGGCTCAACTCCTTCTCGAGCTCTTTTTGATTGGGAATTCTCCCCACATCGCCCCTTTCACCCTGGACGTTCTTTTCTTCTGTCATTTTCACGACTCCTTATTATGCCTGATTGAATACTGTCATTTTGTGCAGTCTTTTACAATTTCTAAATCACTGTCCGATAATATATTTACTCCCTTCGAGATTTCAACCCTCTGGTTTCCGGAAGCGTCAACAGGGTCTTCAAAATAAGTCCGGAAGAAACTCCGGCAGGGCCTGGGGATCAGGACACAAATCGATCGTAAACGTATCCAACGACATTTCAAATTTGAAACTTGAAATCCAGGTACCATTTCCGTTGTAAGGTTTCGAGATTCAGATATCAAAACAAGTCTCAAAAACATTAACAATGAATTAAACATATCTTTATAACATGATGAAATATAAATAAATTACAAATCGTTACAAACGAGAAACAAGATACAACAAAAAAGATATATTAATTTTACCGCGATCTCCATACAGACCCTGAAACCGGACTCAGTGCTGTTCGTGATTATCAAAGGCTTGCCAATAAAGGATCTTCACATCCCGCTTGTAAGGTACGGCTTAAAATATTAAATGATCCGTTTATTTCACGTACCGTTCAAAACTAATATGTTGACTCACCCACCCATTTTAAATAAAGTTTCGAGGCTCACTTCAGGCACCCCCAAGACAATTCCCGCTTCCTCAATAGGTCAGGGGGCACAAAAAAATATGAGTAAACCAGGTAAGATAAGATGACGTCCAGACTGGAAATCAGACTGAAACAGGATCTTTTTGATGCGGAAGGCGCCGGAATCCGGCGAAAGGCAAGGGAATATTTTGGTTTTCAAGTGGAAGAGATCCGTATAATCAGGGTCCTTACCCTGGACGTCGAGCTTGACGCTGCCCAATTAGAACAGATTCAAACTCAAATATTTACCAATCCCGTCACAGAGCGATCTTCATACACCCCCATTGCCCATGACTTTGACTGGTTGATATGGGTCGGGTTGAGGCCTGGTTTGAGAGATACAGGTGGGAGTACGGCAGCTGAAGCAATGGCGGATCTTCTGGGGATAAAGTTCGGATCGGATCAGGTAATATACACTTCAAAATTATACGAAATCAGAGGAAAACTGACTAATGAAGAGGCCAAAAATATCGCCACGGACCTGTTGGCCAATGAACTCATACAGCAGTGGCGAATCTATTCAAGAGATGACTGGGATAGTCAAAAAGGAATTGGATTCCTCGTGCCCAAGGTGATTCTGGATCACGAACCGAGAGTCACGACACTTCCCGTAAAGAGTGACGAAGAATTGAGGCGGATATCTGCGGAACGTAATCTTGCCCTTCAGGACAGAGACATCCCGATCATTCGTGAATATTTTTTGAGAGAAAATGTGCAGAAGGAGAGAAAAAAAGCCGGTCTCGATCTTCCCACTGACGTGGAACTGGAATACATCTCCCAGGCCCGCAGCGACCACTGCAACCACAACACATTCAGGGGGCTTTTCAGATATCACGACATAGCCACAGGCCAAAAGGAAGTTGTGGATAACCTTTTTAAGAGATGTATTGAGGCCCCCACATTAGAGATCAAGAAAAAAAAGTATTGGGTCATATCGGTTTTGTGGGATAATGCGGGTGTGGGGCGGTTTGACGATAATCACTATTATGTGATTACCGGTGAAACCCACAACAGTCCATCCAACATGGAGGCCTACGGTGGTGCCATAACCGGTATTGTTGGCATCTATCGAGACCCAATGGGCACGGGGAAAGGGGCAAGACTGATCCTCGGAATGTATGGGTACTGTGTGGGAAATCGGGATTATGATGGCGAACTAAAACCGCACCTTCACCCGCGTCGCCTGCTTGACGGGGTCATTGAAGGTGTCAGGGACGGCGGCAACAAGAGCGGTATCCCCACACCCTATGGGCTGCTTCTGTTTGACGAAAGCTATCTGGGGAAATGTCTTGTCTTTGTAACCGCCCTGGGAATAATGCCTGCCCTGATAGGGGGCAAATCTTCAGACCTCAAAACCACAAGTCCCGGTGAGCTCATTATCATGTCGGGTGGGAGGGTAGGTAAAGACGGCATCCACGGTGTGACCGCCGCCTCTGAGACATACAGCGAAAACACCCCTGCCGGTCACGTCCAGATCGGTGACCCTTATACCCAGAAAAAAATGCACGATTTTCTGCTGGAGGTAAGGGATGAGGGTTTGATCTCTTTTATTACCGACAATGGCGGCGGGGGCTTGTCTTCCTCAATCGGCGAGTCCGCTCTATTTAGCAATGGCTGTCAGGTCGATCTGGACAAAGTTCCCCTGAAATATGATGGACTTGATCAATGGGAGATATGGGTCTCCGAATCCCAGGAAAGGATGACCATAGCCATAAGACCCGAGCACCTGCCTCGATTTATGGAACTCTCTGACAAACACGCCGTGGAAAGCACGGTTATTGGAAAGTATAATGACTCGGGTTATCTAAAATTGGATTACAAGGGTAAGACCTGTGCCTATATCAAAATGGACCTCCTGGAATCCGATTTTCCCCAATGGGAATTTGACGCAGAATGGGTCAGCCCACATTTGCGGGGACTCAAAGAGCCGGTATTGAGCGAACCTATCTGTCATGGATCACTCCTTAAGGCCCTCCTTGCCCGACCCAACATATGCGCCCGCAGCTGGATCACCCGACAATACGACCACGAGGTCCAAGGCGGTAGTGTTATAAAACCCCTGGTGGGTAAGAGGCGGGACATCCCATCTGATGCCTCCGTTATAAGACCTATACTTGATTCCAAAAGGGGTATTGTGGTTTCCCAGGCTCTGATTCCTTTTTATTCAGCAATTGATACATACCACATGACTGCCGCCACTATCGATGAGGCGGTTAGAAAGACCTTGTCCATCGGCGGAGATCCAAATCATCTGGCCGGGGTAGACAACTTCTGCTGGCCAACCATTGAATATCACCCGGAAAAAAACCCGGATGGCAAATACAAGGCCGCCCAACTGGTGAGAGCCAACTGGGCGCTGAAAGATTGTTGTCACGATTATGGGATGCCGCTGCTTTCCGGTAAAGACAGCATGTATATTGATGGAAACCTGGAAGGTCCTTTTGGTGTGAGACAAAAGATATCCGGGCTTCCTACCCTGCTGTTCACAGTGACTTCCGTCATAAAGGATATCACCGCATGTGTAACCCTTGATGCCAAATTCCCGGATGACCTGGTTTATGTGCTCGGTGAAACCAGAAATGAGCTGGGAGGAAGCGAATACTACCAGATGATGGGATCCGTCGGTCTCAACGTGCCCCAGGTAAACCGGAAACAACTGTGGCCTCAATATCTGGCGCTCCACAGGGCTGTTCAAAAAGGGCTGATCTCATCCTGCCATAGCGTGTCCCGGGGAGGTCTGGCAGTGCATCTGGCCATGGTCTCTATGGCAGGGGAACTCGGGATGAACGTTGATTTGCCACTGGTCCCCGCAGCCGACGGGCTCACTACCACCCAGAAACTCTGCTCAGAGTCGTGCGGCAGATTTGTGATAACCATACCCCCGGAAAAAAAAGAGGGCTTTGAGGAGATTTTCTCTGGCCTGAATATGGCACAGGTGGGCATTGTAACCGAATCCTCCTGTTTTTCCATCAAAGATGATACGGGCAACCCCGTAATTAAAGAAGATCTCTTCACACTCAAGGATGCCTGGAGAAAACCATTTGAGGAATTGACATGAAACAGGTAAAGGCCCTTGTCCTTACCGGTTACGGGTTAAACTGCGACTATGAAACTGATTATTCCCTGAAATTGGCAGGTGCGCAATCCAACAGGGTCCACATCAACCAGTTTATCACGGAAAAAGAGGGCCCTGTTGCGGCGAAACTAAAAGATTACCATATACTTGTCTTCGGGGGTGGATTCAGCTGGGCCGACGATCACGGCGCCGGGGTCCTCATGGCAGCAAAGATGAGGCACCATCTTGGTGAGGAGATTGCTCGCTTTATCAAGGATGGCAAACTGATCATAGGTATATGCAATGGTTTTCAAGCCCTGATAAATCTGGGGCTTCTTCCGGGTTTTGAATACAACTACGAAGAAAGACGCGCCGCCATAACATATAACGACTCGGGCAACTTTATTGATACGTGGGTAAATCTCAAGGTAAATAAAAATTCGCCGTGTGTTTTTACCAGGGGGCTTTCCAACCTGGAACTGCCCGTAAGACATGGGGAAGGAAAGGTTTATGCGGCGGATCATGACATCAGACAGCTCATATTGAATAAACAAGTGGTACTCCAGTATGCCACTGAAGACGGAAGACCGGCACGCGGCAGCTGGCCCTGCAATCCAAATGGCTCCCTTGAAGATATTGCGGGGATATGTGACCCCAGCGGCCGGATCTTTGGCCTCATGCCACATCCGGAAGCCTATAATCATAACACCAATCACCCCGACTGGCCTGCAAAAAAGGCACTGCTCCTACGACAGGGGAAGCAGTTCACCTCCGAAGAAGGGGAAGGTATCAAGATATTTAGAAACGCGGTTGCGTACTTCAGAAATTGACGCATGTCTCAATCCCAACATCTTCGCTGTGAGATGACTCCGATCAGTAATGTACTGATATCTTAGGGTTCGCGCAAAAATAAATTCACAGAGTTGGCGCACAGATTTAGATCAGATTTGGCTGCGCCGATTGAGCGAAACCACAGGAATAGCAACACTCTTCCGAGGATTTCACGATTGAGGCACGGTCGAAGATGATCTGAAGATGGCATGCGAAAATGTGAAGTTATTTTTGCGCGAGCCCTTAGGTCATTGGAAAAGCCAAGATTGATGATTCTGCAACCTACATAGGGGCTTTTTGCG
>JAUVRS010000164.1 GCA_030597505.1 Desulfobacteraceae bacterium | reverse complement strand
CCGATACAACAAGAACCTGTATTTCGCCACTTGCCCCGCCGAATAAGGCATTCCAGCATAAAAGAGTGGGCAATGTTTTTCTTGACAACATGTACACTATTTGAGATGAAACGAGGACCGTATTCATTTCCATAAAGACACGAACCCGAGCAAAAAAGGGACAGAACTGAATGGATATTTTGCCTCAGTTGATTGTGAGCGGCATTGCGGTCGGTGGTGTCTATGCCCTAATTGCCCTGGGTTTTGTCTTGATCTATAAGGCTACAAGCGTCATTAACTTTGCAACCGGTGAATTTATGATGGTTGGCGCTTATGTCTGCCTCACCCTTCTAACCTATCTAAAGATCCCCTTTGCCTTTATTCTTGTCCTCACACTTATTTTTGCCTTTATGATGGGGATCGTCATCGAGCGATTGATCCTCAGACCCCTTATCGGAGAACCGGTCATCTCCGTAATCATGGTGACCATCGGTCTGTCGAGCATCCTTAAGGGCCTTGCCCACATGATCTGGACAGCTGACTTCCGGTCTTTCCCTGAGATCCTCCCTGCAGAGCCTTGGGACCTTGGTTTTGCCATTGTCCCGTCGTCACTCAAATGGGGATTTATTTTCGCCATCATCGGGGTGATCATATTTATGCTCATCTTCAAATATTCGAGGATGGGAATTGCCATGAGGGCCAATGCCTCGGACCAGCAGGTCGCCCAGTCCATGGGAATCAGTACCAAGTTAATCTTTGCCCTTTCATGGAGCTTTGCGGCCTGTGCAGCGGTTATCGGCGGGATCGTCGTCGGAAATATAAGCGGGATTCATCCCAATTTGGGTCACGTTGGCCTCATGGTCCTCCCGGTCGTCATCCTTGGGGGACTCGACAGCATTGGCGGGGCCATCGTGGGTGGATTTATCATCGGCATCCTCGAGAACCTCGCAGGGGGGTACATCGATCCCTTCCTTCCCGGATTCAAGGAGGTTGCCCCCTTTATCATTTTGGTTTTTATCTTGATGATCAGGCCATATGGGCTTTTTGGCAAAAAGATCATCGAAAGAGTTTGAGGGCATGCGGATCGTAGATTGCTGAATGAAATTGAGAAAAACCCAGTGATCAATGACCCATGATAATGGGGCTGGCTTAAAACTATGCGCTGTGGCGACTTCAAAGATACTTACATAAGAGATGAGGCAATTTTTCAGTCTCTTTTTGTAAAGTTCTGGCTTGTTCTCTTTTTTGTTTTTCTCCTGATATTCCCCTTTTTGGTCAACGAATACGTTCTCTACATTGCGAATCTGATCGGCATAGCCATAATCGGCGCCCATGGTCTTAATCTGCTTACCGGATTTACAGGGCAGATCTCTTTGGGCCATGCCGCTTTTGTGGGTGTGGGCGCATATACATCCGCTATCCTGATAACGAGGGCGGGGATCCCATTTTGGTGGACTGTGCCTTTGGCGGGAATCATGTCGGCCTTTGCCGGGGTGATCATCGGGATCCCTTCGTTAAGGATAAAAGGGCTTTATCTGGCTATCGCCACCATCGCCGCCCAATTTATCTTTGAATATGTATTTATGACCTGGGAGTCAATGACCCATGGGATCAGGGGAATCAATGTGCCTGATCCCGAGCTTTTTGGATTTCAGTTTGATACGGAACAGAAATTCTATTTTATCACCTTGTTCTTTGTCATCATCGGCACGCTTTATGCCAGGAATTTGATCCGGACACGCGTGGGGCGCGCCTTTATTGCCATCAGGGACAGGGACCTGGCTGCTGAACTAATGGGAATAAACCTTTTCAGGTACAAGCTTACCTCTTTTGCCATCAGTTCATTTTATGCGGGAGTAGCGGGAAGCCTTTGGGTCAGTTTTATGAATATCGTGACACCCGAACATTTCCCTCTTACCCTTTCCATCGAATACCTGGCAATGATCATCGTCGGCGGTCTGGGAAGTATCCTGGGGTCCATCTACGGGGCCATGTTTATGGTCCTTGTGCCTGAGCTACTGAAATTCGGGACAGAATTTATAAAAAATATACCGGCCTTTCAGCACATCTTCGCACCCTTGAGGGAAGTGGTCTTTGGGTCCCTTATCGTCTTTTTTCTGATATTTGAGCCCCGGGGGCTGGCAGAGATGTGGAGAAGGATAAAGAACTTTTTTCTCCTTTGGCCTTTTTCATACTAAGAAAAACAGGAGAGGAGGTGATCGGATAACGCGGAAATCTCAAAACCGATTGAGATTCCGAAGGGGAGGGGACGAGGAAAGGAAGCCCCCAGCGTTTTTCAGGGAGGTCATTTGCGGTTCCCTGAGGATCGGCATAGGGTTTCCGTTTTCTCAGACAGTTTGGGGTTTAACTGATACACAAAAAAAGGAGGTGCAGTCATGAAGAAAAACCGATTAACCCATGTGGTCCTGTCCGCAGCCGTTTTGATGACCTTTCTTGTGGTACCTTTGATTGCCCGGGCTCAGGATGTTATCAAGATCGGGGCTGCCATGCCCATAACAGGGAGATTCGCCTTTGCGGGTGCAAGAATCCATGAGGGGCTCTCCGACTACATTACCCATGTCAATGAGCAAGGCGGAATCGGAGGAAAGAAGCTTGTCTACATATTTGACGACACAGAATATAAGATGGATAAGGCCGTGGCTATCTTTAAACGGATCATGGCCAAGGACAACCCCTTGATTTTTTACGGAGACAGTACGGGTCTTGGAAAGGCAATCGCCCCGATGATCAGAGATAAGTATAAGATCTTGTATGGGTCCACCTCTTTTTCAAGCGAACTCGCCGACCGGGCCAAAAACCCCTATGTTTTTGTCTCCGGCCCCACGTACAGCGATATGGTCGGTATTCTCCTCAAATATATCGCTAAGAAAAAACCCGGGGCCCGTGTGGCGTTTTTTTATAGCAACACCGAGTTTGGAAAGGACCCCATTCCTTATGGGAAAAAAATGGTCAAGAAACTCGGACTCAAGCTGGTGGCAGACATGATCGGGAAACCAGGGGCGGTTGATGTCACTTCCCAGGTCCTTCAGCTCAAACAGAAAAAGGCGGATTATGTCATTATTCATGGATTTGTCCTTTCCCCGGTCCCCGCGCTGCTCAAAGGATGCAGGGATTTGGGTGTAAAGGTGGTTCCCATGGCCACCTTCTGGGGGATGGGAAAGATGGTGCTTGACAAACTGGGTCCTCTGGCCAAGGGGTTCACCGGTGTCATGCCCTATACCTATTCCTGGTATGATGTCCCGGCCATCAAGGAGATGAAGGCCTTTCTCAGTAAGCACCGCCCCGAGGCAAAACACCTGACAACGTATTATACCCAGGGCTGGTTTACCGGGATGGTTTTTGCGGAGTCTTTGAGGCGTGCCGATAAAGCCGGGAACCTTACCGGAAAGGGGCTCGCTGACGCCCTGGCAACCATAAAGGACTGGGATGTGGGTGGTCTAACAGCGCCGGTCACATTCAGAGATAATAAGATCCCCGTTGCAAAGGTCTGGGAGGCGGATGTCAACAAAAAGGCTTTTGTACCGGTATCAGACTGGATCTATCTGGATTAATCTCCGGGTGTGAATTGTCGGATTCGGGTGGAGTTTATCGGCCCGAATTTATAAATTTAACAGGGCAGAGAGGCGGGGAATGGCATAAGTGCCTTCCCCGCCAAATAAAGTATTCCGCCCAAAATGAGGGAAAAATCCATCATTTGGTAACGACTGGCCGGAAACCAGCACCAGACCCCTCCCTCAATAACTGTCGGGGGGCATGTGGAAACAACACAAACAAGGTTGAGGCACATGGCTAACGAGACGATGCCAGGTCTTTTAAGGGAAAACGCCCTAAAATATGGTGACGGAAAGGTCGCTATTCGCGAAAAGGAGTTTGGCATCTGGCAGGCAGTCACCTGGAAAGCCTACTATGAAAACGTGAGGGATTTTGCCCTCGGGCTCCATAGGTTGGGTTTCAAACCGGAGGACAATCTCTCCTATGCCGGAGACAACCGGCCGGAAGGGCTCTACGCCGAGCTGGCCGCGCAATCTCTTGGCGGTGCCATTGTGGGGATTTATCCGGACAGTCATCTGGACCAGGTGGAGTATATCATCAATCATTCCGACTCCATTTTTGTGGTGGCCGGGGATCAGGAACAGGCTGATAAGGTTCTGGACATAAAGGAAAAATGCCCCCGGGTGAAAAAACTTATCGTGGATGACCCCAAGGGCATGCGGCGCTATGATGATCCTGTTTTGGCCTATTTTAAGGATATACAGAAACTGGGCCGTGAATTGCACAACAAACAACCCCACCTCTTTGAGGAGATGGTCGACAAGGTCTCTCCGGACCATGTGGGAATGATCAATTATACCTCAGGGACAACGGGGCTTCCCAAAGGAAGCATGATCACCCAAAAAAATATGTTTAGCGTGGCCAGGGCCCAGGATACCGTCGATTCCGCTTCGGACACCTTTGAATATGTATCGTTTCTCCCGCTACCGTGGATCGGCGAACAGGAGTTTGGGGTTTACTGGGCCCTTTACAAGGCCTTTACAGTCAATTTTCCGGAAAAAGTGGAGACGGTCCAGGAAAACATCCGGGAAATAGGACCTCACATAATGCTGGCGCCCCCGCGTATATGGGAAAAAATCTGCTCCGAGATTCAGGTGAAAATACAGGATGCTGCCTGGATCAAACGGCTGGTCTTCCGCGTTTTTTCGCCAGTCGGGTACCGGATGGCTGATTTTAAATTAAAGAAAAAAGAACCGTCATTCGGATGGAAGTTTCTAAACCAAGTCGCATATTTTCTGCTTTTTAGATCTCTTAGGAATTATTTTGGATTGACCCATCTACGCCATGTCTACACAGGCGGCGCGCCCTTGGGAACTGAGATCTTCAATATGTTTCAGGCATTGGGTGTCAACATCAAACAGGCCTATGGCATGACGGAACAGACGGCAGCCTCCATACTTCACCGAACCGATGACATACGTCTTGACACGGTGGGCACTCCGATTCCCGGGATTGAATTCAGGATATCCGATTCGGGGGAGTTGTTGTCAAGGGGAGACACGGTTTTTAAAGGTTATTATAAGGATCCGGAGGCAACCGCCAAAGCGCTTCGTGACGGGTGGTTCCACTCGGGGGATGCCGCTCTTATTGAAGACGATGGGCACATTGTCATCATAGATCGTATGTCTGATGTGATGAAGTTGACAGATGGAAGCAAGTTTTCTCCCCAGCTAATAGAAAACAAGTTACGATTCAGCCCTTTTATCGTCGATGCGGTGGTTGTGGGGCAGGAAAAACCATTTATTGCCGCCATGATCGCAATAGACATGGGAAATGTTGGGAAATGGGCAGAAAATCATCAACTCCCCTACACCACTTTTACTGATCTTTCGCAGAAAAAGGAAATTTACGAACTTATTGCGGGAGAGGTCAAAAAGACCAACGAGTCTTTACCCAGGGTAGCCAAGATAAGAAAATTTGTTCTTCTCTACAAGGAACTTGATGCAGATGATGATGAGTTGACACGGACACGAAAGGTAAGGCGTAAGTTCGTTGTAGAGAGATACAAAGATTTGATTGATGCCCTTTACGGGGAGGAGGAAGAGTTGGAAGTGGAGGCGGATATCTGCTATCAGGACGGGACGGGATTTCGGATGAAAACCAGGGTCACTGTAAAACAGGTTGAGCCTTTAGATCCGGAATGAGAAAAATGGACGTTGGGGAAAAATATCAACTCAAAATTGAAGACATTCACCTCAGCTTTGGTGGGCTGAAGGCATTGAATGGCGTAACAACCGGAGTCAGGAAGGGTGAAATATTCTCCATCATCGGCCCCAACGGCGCAGGTAAAACGTGCTTGCTCAACTGTATCAATCGATTTTATCACCCTGAGAGGGGAAAGACCCTATTTGAAGGACAGGATATCAGCCGGAAGAGGGCCAGTAAAATCGCATCCTTGGGGATTGCTCGAACATTTCAAAATGTGGAACTTTTTGGCCACATGACGGTTTTGGATAACATCAAGCTGGGTGCGCACGTTCATTTGAAGTCTGGATCGGTTTCGGGAGGGATCTATTACGGGGCGTCAAGAAGGGAGGAAATGGCCCGTCGTCAACAGATTGAGGAAGAGATTATCGACCTTCTGGAAATCGAACAGATAAGAAAAAAAACCGTC
The DNA here is from genome assembly GCA_030597505.1 of Desulfobacteraceae bacterium. Lineage (GTDB taxonomy): Bacteria > Desulfobacterota > DSM-4660 > Desulfatiglandales > Desulfatiglandaceae > JABMQV01. Next base: position 221 of record JAUVRS010000164.1, on the reverse strand, counting down.
CATACCCTACCCTACGGGTTGCAAAAACGGGTGGAACTGGCCCGTGCCCTGGCCATGAAACCAAAGATACTCCTGCTTGACGAACCTGCCACGGGAATGAACCTTGAAGAAACAGAAGACATCGCCCGTTTTATCCTCGATATCAACGAAGAATGGGGGGTCACGATCATACTCATCGAACATGATATGGGAGTTGTCATGGACATATCAGATCGAATTTG
>JAUVRS010000278.1 GCA_030597505.1 Desulfobacteraceae bacterium | reverse complement strand
GCCGAGGTCATTTTTTTTGTGGGGTGTGTGGGATCATTTTTTCCCCTGGCCCAAAAGATACCGGCCAACATGGCGCGTATAATGGAAAAGGCCGAGGTAGATTTCACCATTCTTGGTGGTGAAGAATGGTGCTGCGGTTTCCCCCTGATTGGCGCGGGAATGCCTGAAAAGGTAAAAGCGCTCATGGAACATAACCGTGACAAGGTACGTCAGGTTGGCGCAAAAGAGGCTGTATTCACCTGCCCATCATGCTATCACACATGGAAACACCTCAATGATTCTGAGCTAAAACTCTACCATTCAAGCCAGATGCTTGATCAAATGATCAAGGATGGCCGCATCGCGCTAAAAGAGATAAACGCCACAGTCACCTATCACGATCCCTGTGATCTAGGGAGGAACAGCGGTATATATGAGGAACCGCGACGGGTCCTCAAGGCGATCCCGGGTCTCAAACTGGTGGAACTCCCTCACAATCGCGAACTGACCATGTGCTGCGGGGGCGGGGGAAATCTGGAAATGGTGGACCCGGATCTATCCGGCAGAGTCGCCCAAATGAAAATCGACGAAATCAAACAGACCGGCGCAGACATGGTTGTGTCTTCCTGCCAGCAATGTCTGCGGACCATTTTTTCAAGGGCACGGAAGGAGAAGATCGATCTTGTGGTAAAGGATCTCACGGAGCTTGTGGCCGAGGCCATGGGGTAAAACAAAAGCCCGTGCCCATACGCTGGGCTCCCGTCTCGGCGTGCATATGGTTTAGATTTAAAAAACCAGGGAGAGGAGTAATTATGACTGATCCAAAAAACATGACCGTCTTTATCACCGGTGCAAGCTCCGGGTTTGGTGAGGCATCCGCCCGACGCTTTGGTGTTGCCGGGTCAAAACTTATCCTCGCGGCACGCCGTACCGATCGGCTCCAAAAATTGAAGACAGAGCTGCCGGTACCCGTACACACCATAACCCTGGATGTCCGGGACCGTTCCGCCGTTGACACGGCCATTTCTGCACTCCCATCCGATTTCTCCCAAGTGGATCTCCTGATCAATAACGCCGGACTGGCCTTGGGGACAGAGCCCGCCCAAGAGGCGGACCTGGAAAATTGGGAAATCATGGTGGACACAAATATCAAGGGGCTTCTTTACTGCACCCATGCCCTGTTAAAAGATATGGTTAAACGGGAGCGCGGCCACATCATCAATATCGGATCGGTGGCAGGCACCTACCCGTATCCAGGCGGCAACGTCTATGGGGGAACCAAGGCCTTTGTGCGACAATTTTCTTTAAATCTTCGGCTGGATCTGGTGGGTACCAGTATCCGCGTCACTGATATTGATCCGGGACTTGCAGAAACCGAATTCTCGCTTGTTCGCTTTAAGGGAGATGCCAAAAAGGCAACCGGAGTCTACACCGGCACACAACCGATTACCGGAGAGGATATGGGGGAAATCATCTTCTGGATTTCAACCCTCCCCCCACATGTAAACATCAACCAGATCGAGGTTATGCCGGTCTGCCAGGCTGGCGGCGGTTTTACCATCCACAGAAATCCCACCTGATTATTGGCGGGGATTTGGAACCACCCTGTTACAAGTCTGTACCGGCTCCACCCTTGACCGGGTCAGCCGGATCCGCGAGAACCATCCACCTTCCGCCTACAGAGAAGCCTTTTTTGTCTGTCTTGTAGCCGTCATCGTTTGCCTTGTCCTGACGATTTGTACCAGAAATCGCCTGTATCGCAGGGGTTAAGGAGCAGAGATTCGGCCACGGCCACAACAGTGTTCGGACGGCTTCAAATCTTCTCTTTGACACCATAAAAGAAATTCCCTAACGGTCTCAGTAACTTACCGGGGCCGTTTCTCTTTATATGCGGAAATATGCGTTTTTCCGCCGATCAATGCTTCTTCGAGTCCTTGGCGACCTTGGCCCGGTACCCAATGGCCAGACCCGTCCTCAAGCCACTCATCACTTAACTGTTTGAAATTGGGGGTTTTTGTTTTTTCTTTGCCAATAGATTGACTCGGATTTATTGGAATAATCTGAAGAGCGATAGTTTCGGCAGCTTTGATAGCCTTAGAAAGCCAGGCTTCAGTTCTGCCCCCGGGTCGAGTTCCCACGCGTTCGCCATATCCCTTCTCCTTTAGCAGGTATGGATAAAAGAACAACTCTGCGGCAGTCACCCCCACAGAGCCCATTAGTGCCATAGCCACAAACATTCCACCCTCCGGGACTTTAAAAGTCATCCCGCTGAGTAACTCCGAACCCGTTATATGATAGGTTGTCCCCTGCATTAGGAAGAAGCAGATCAAGATGAGACTGATCTTTTTCATTGATGGACTGCTTTTCGAGTTATTTGGTGGAGTCGGAGAGATAGCGAGTTTCCATCTGATACATAGGGACTGCTTTCAATCTACATGACCTACAGGATATTTTGTAATTTTGAAGAGAGTTCCGTTCCGAGCGCCCCCCCTATAATCTGGAACGGAACGATTTAGGTATGCTTGAAAAGATAACTGGTTAAAGAAAAAGGAGTTTGGCAACACGGCCTAATTCATGGTCGTTGAGATCATCGGGATCAGTATCTGTATCCAGAGCTGATGCACTTGGGTGCTGTACTGAAGGATTTTGCGGATGTGTGTGGTGGCTATTTCGGAGTCTCCCGATGGTCGCTTACCTGCCCGGGTTATCGACATAGAGCATGAGAATGATCTTTGAGATTGTGCGCAAGATTTGGTGCTGTCTATGAGAAAGGTGTATACCGAGGAGAGCTACCGCAGGGATGTGAAGCTGAGCGAGTCTCATGACGCTCCAAGGGCCCTCCACCACGAACAAACCTTTATGCAGAAGGGAGTTTCCATTTACCGTAGTTTTTAATCTGCCTGAGAACAAGGCGCCGACCTGCGTAGGCAATGGGAGAGCCTTTCAGGTCATGTAGGCGCACCCCCGATACAGTCAAATAGGAAGCCTGAGCCTTGGTAGAGCCCGGCCTCAAAATATGCAGCGGTTTTTGCAGTGATGCCCTTTTGTTCTATCCATGGGGTGGTGGTATTGAGGGACAACCGCCTTGTAAAGGGTTTGAAAGGTGTTTTGAGGCATGCCTGTTTTTGGGGTGCAGAAGTTGGTGGTAGCGTATGGGTTAGGGAAGCGAGATATTGAGCGGTCTCATGATAAGTTTTGCCGTCCATCCGGCGTACAAGTTCGCCCACATCGCCTCGGCCATTGCATTTGGTAAAGCAATGCCAGATATTTTTTGAGAGATTTACCACAAAGGCATGAGGGTTCTCGCCCCGATGCACAGGACATGGGCCAAAGAGTTGATCTCTTCGTTTTTTGAGATGTGTGCTCAAGCCCCTGGCATTGAGTACCGCCTCAATGGAAACGGTGCGTTTGAGATACTTGAAAGTCAGGAAGTGAGGGAGCATTGTTCAAATTTGTCTGTGTTAACCCAACCGCCCCGTGTTCTGAGGATAAATCCCTGTTGATCGAGACTGCCAAGTGTTTGGCTTAAGCGTTGATTGTTTACTTTGAGCTGATTTCGTATGATGGTTTGAGTCAACGGTTTGTTTTCATTTACCAAAAGGGTAACAATACGGTCTGTCAACGCTGCATCGATTTTGTGGGTGGAAGCGATTGCGAGGTGGGTGGCGGAACCATCGGCCAAGGATACAAGTTTGAGTTCGATGGGATCCGGCGGCCTTGCTGCCCGATGTTCGAGGGTAAGAATGATCTTGTCATTGCGAGGCGTCAAATAGGCATTGGAATCGCCAAATGCGTGCAAATCAGAACTGCCGCGCAATGCTTGACCTGGTTGAGCACGGCGTTTTTTACTGGCATGGTGGACCAAAACGACAGCCGTGTCATATGAGCGCTGCATTTCGCGTACAAATCCGAGCAGGTTTGAGATGTCGGATGCGCTGTTTTCATCGAGGCGATGAAGCCTTATTAACGGGTCGAGGAGCAGGAGG
>JAUVRS010000089.1 GCA_030597505.1 Desulfobacteraceae bacterium | reverse complement strand
ATGACTAGGCAATGCTAAGCTTAAAAAACAAAAACAATGCTGTAGAAACACAGCGTGAGACAGAGGGTTCAACACGTATTTTTTGGAACTCCTGCAACGTCAACTGTGGGGGTCTGTGCCTTTTGAGGACCTATGTGAGAAACGACAAAGTTATTCGTATAGAAACAGACAATATGGGTGACGATTCATATGGGAACCACCAGATTCGTGCATGTTTGCGCGGGCGATCGATGCGCAAGCGGGTCTATGCTCCTGAACGGCTTAAATACCCTTTGAAAAGGGTTGGCAGACGGGGTGAAGGTAAATTCGAACGAATATCTTGGGAAAAAGCGTTTGATCTCATAGCCGAGAGGATGAAGATCATAAAAAAGAGGTATGGCAATGAAGCATTCTATATCAACTACTGCACCGGTTCCATAGACGCGATGATGTCCAAATCCTGGCCCCCCGACTCTTCACCAGCGGGTCGTCTTATGAACTGCTATGGAGGGTATCTGAACTACTATAACACATACAGCTATGCGCAGATTAATACGGCGCTCTCCTATATTTATGGTAAAGGTTGGGCACCCGGCAACAGCATGTCCGACATCGCCAATAGCAAACTTGTAGTTTTTTTTGGCAACAACCCCGCTGAGACCCGTATGAGCGGCGGCGGAATTATTCATGATCTTCTAACAGCAAAAAAAAGAAGTGAAACTAAAGTTGTGATTATAGATCCTCGTTATAACGACACCGTTGTGGCCGTGGCAGATGAGTGGATACCGATCCGTCCGGGAACAGACGCAGCGTTGGTGAGCGGAATGACCTATGTGCTGATTACTGAAGGCTTAGTGGATAAAGAGTTTCTCTCTAGATATTGTGTGGGTTATGACGAGGAACAATTGCCGGAAGGAATTTCCACTGGAAATTCCTACAGATCTTACATCCTGGGGCTGGGGCCGGACAAGACCGCAAAAACACCTGAATGGGCATCGGGAATTACCGGTATCCCGGAAGACGTGATCATCCATCTGGCGCGCGAGATCGGCCAGGCCAAGCCTGCATATATTTCACAAGGTTGGGGATCACAGCGGCACTCAAACGGTGAACAAACTGCCCGGGCTATTTGCATGCTTTCCATACTAACCGGAAATGTAGGTATCCAAGGAGGCAACACGGGCGCCAGGGAAAATGGGTATACTATCCCTTTTGCATCGTTTTCAGACCTGAAAAACCCGATCAAAACAGCGATCTCCGTATTTTTGTGGACCGATGCAATATTGCGCGGAACCGAGATGACATCCAAAAAGGACGGGATATTGGGCGCGGACAGGCTGCAATCACCTATCAAGTTCATCTGGAATTTCGCGGGAAACGCCCTCATCAACCAACAGTCCGATACTAACCGAACAAGCAAAATTCTGGAGGACGATTCCAAGTGTGAGATGATAGTGGTCATAGAACATTTCATGACTTCCAGCGCAAAATTCGCTGACATTCTCCTTCCAGCGGTGACCAATCTGGAAGAAAATGACTTTGCCATATCGACGAGAATTTCTGTCAGTGACATGGCCTATGTTATCTTCAATCAGAAGGCCATAGAACCCATGTTCGAATGTAGATCAGTTTATGACATGTGCGCGGAGATTGCCAAGCGGTTGGGAATTTGGGAATCATACACCAAAGGACGTACGCGCGATCAATGGCTTCAATATCTCCTGGAGGAATCACGAAAAGAACTCCCCGATCTGCCGGAAACCCTTGAAGAGGCCTGGAAAATGGGTGTCTACAAAAAGAGGAACCCGGGAGATCCATTTGTCGCCTACAAAGCCTTCAGAGAAGATCCGGTAGCAAATCCGCTCGATACTCCTTCGGGAAAGATCGAAATATTTTCCAAACAATTATGGGATCTATCCCTTGAGTGGGAACTTCCCGAGGACGACCTTATCCCTGCACTTCCAGAGTACATAAGGGGTGTTGAAGGACATTCGGATTTATTGCGAACAAAATTTCCTTTGCAGATGATAACACACCACTACAAACAACGTACTCATTCGACTTATGGGAATGTGGATTGGCTAAAAGAGGTCGCGCCCCAGCAGCTTTGGATCAACACGCTGGACGCTCAAGAACGAGACATACAACATGGAGATATCGTATTGGTATATAATGATAGGGGGAAATGTATTCTGCCTGCCAAGGTGACGAGACGCATAATGCCCGGAGTGCTCTCTTTACCACAGGGTTCCTGGTTCAGGCCGGACAAAAACGGTCTGGACAGAGGTGGATGTGCAAATACCCTGACTTCTTTGAGGCCTTCTCCCTTAGCCAAAGGGAATCCCCAACACAGCAATTTGGTCCAGGTGACAAAATATGAAGAATGAACTAAGATTCAATCAAATTGCGTTTTATGTGGACATGACCTTGTGTACCGGCTGTAAGGCATGCATGATAGCATGCAAGGATAAGAACGATCTGGATGTGGGCGTAAACTGGCGTCGTGTTGTAGAGTATACGGGAGGGGAATGGGTGAAACAAGGACATGCGTGGAGGCAAGACATCTTTTCCCACTATTTTTCCGTTTCCTGTAATCACTGCAATACTCCCATATGCGTTGAATCGTGTCCGACTACCGCTCTCTGTAAGGATAAAAACGGTATTGTTTCATTGGATAGGGACAAGTGCATTGGGTGTCGCTACTGTGAATGGGGCTGTCCTTACGGTGCCCCGCAGTATGACGAAAAAAACAACCTAATGACAAAGTGTGATTTTTGTTCGGACTATCTTGAAGAGGGTCGAGATCCGGCATGCGTCGCGGCCTGTCCTACACGGGCATTACATTTTGGTGAATTCGAAGAGCTAAAAAAGAAGCTCAATGGCACAGTTTCCCCTGCCCCCTTGCCAAGATATGAGCTGACCGACCCGGCACTCATTATCAAGCCGCACAGGAATGCCAGGCCAGTCGGTTTTAAGGGAGGGAAAATAAGCAACCCTGAGGAGGTGCGATGGAATCCAAAGATTGGCCTCTGGTGATATTCACCATCATTGTTCAGCTGGCCATGGGCATGATTTTGATGTGCGTGGGATTCGACGGATACCTAGTTTCCAAGGCCGGCATGGAAACCGCTCAAAAAGTGATGCAATGGGTGATTTTCCTGACCGCCCCCCTACTCATCATAGGCCTTCTTGTGTCCCTCTTCCATTTGGGACATCCTGAAAAGGCCATGAAAGCATTTTACAACGTTAAGACATCCTGGTTAAGTCGTGAAGGTTTGCTCATGGGGATTTTAACCATGGCGCTTTGTTTTTTGGCTATCCTCCACATCTTCGGTCCGGTCTCGAGGGATGTGATAAAACCTATTTTATGGACGGCGACGGTGCTATCCCTTATCCTCGTCTTTTGTATGTCAAAAATTTACCTGTTGCGCACAGTTCCTTCCTGGAACAGAAACACAACTCCCATCGCTTTTTATACCACTACCATTCTGCTTGGCGCTGTAGCATATGCGGTTGTGTGTGTATCCGGTGTTCCACCCGCCCAGGGCAGATGGTTGGCAGAGATTTTGTCTGTTTTAGCCATTCTGGCCTTGTTCCTTGTGGGTATCCAGTCCGTTATTATTTCAGTTGGGCTGTTCACGGGTGAGGGAGAAAGTTCACCTAAGGAGGGCATAGTACCCGGCTGGAAGAAACACAGTCGAACCGTCATTTTACGAATTGTGTTGGCTTTTGCCGGGTTGGGTCTCTTTGGGGTTGCCATATTCACGAGTTTTCTTTTTATTGTCTATCCGGTTTTTATCTTTATTCTGGTTTCAGAAATTGCGGGGCGCTTTTTCTTCTACGCAACCCATGAAAGAGTCGGAATTTAACCTGACTTGATATCTGATTTTTAGATTGATAGAATGAAATAGAATACTGCATTTCACCCTGCTTGCAGCACCCGAAATCCATCACCATCATCACTTTTATTCGCCCTCCTTGTCATCGTCATCCAAGATTTTATTGTACCTTTTCGCCTGCTGGTCAGCAATCTTTCCGATATCTTTTTTCAGTTTATGGTACTGCTTGACGTCTTGGTTTCCAGTAACTTTATCTACTACTTTTTCACCGCTATCGCACCCCCCGAAAATGAAAATACCGACCATCATAAGCAGCAACGCCATGAAAAGACTACGTAGATTCAAATACTTCATTTTTATGGTCCTCCTTAGATGCTAGCAGTGGCCAAGTAAAGAGTTGTTTCTGTATGCGTACAAGGTGCCTGCACGTAGAGTCTCAAGAGTCAAGAATTTGGGCTGGAGAAAAAAACAATATGGTCAGGATTTTCTTGCTATCTGGTAACAGCGCCGGGGCAAGGTGTCTGGCATAAAGGTTTCGTCTCACATCGGCCAAAACCGTGCGAGACTGGCGAAATAGCTGATTTTAGTTGAAGTATTGAAACTGTAGTCAAAACTTCGCCCTTGTTCCAGGGTCTCTCCCTGGCATCAAACCTACCACTGAAGAGCAATAGATATAAATAAATCAACTCAGCTCTTTCTCTTTTTGCGCAATTTTACCTTCACAGCCTTAGAAGCAGCTTTCGGCTTCGATTTCTTGACTTTCTGAGCCTTCTTGTCACCTTCGCTAATCCACCTGTCAATAGCTTCCTTGTCAAACCGCCAGGCACTGCCGATCCGAATTCCAGGGATGTTACCCTTAGCGGCATGTTTACAAATTGTGATCTCGTGTAACCTCAAATACTTTGCCAATTCCTTTGTGGTCATAATCTCAGACATAATATATCCTCTTTCCCTTTATTATTGTGCTAAATGTGCTTTATAATATTCAAATTTGAGAAAAGCAACATAAAATTGTCTTAATCATTAATGTTGCATGTAGAAAGGATTAGTGGTTTGGAACCATGATATGGACCGACAACCTATATTTCTGAACAGTAGAAATGGAAGCCGAAGCTTTATATGCCTTTGCCGAAGCAAGAGAAAAACCGGTAATCTGTTTCGCTCACATAACAAATCAAATGGGAAGCATCGAAGGGGATTTTGAAAAAGGCCCTGCTATTGGAGGGTACGATGCCATACAACTTATTTATACAGTTGCAAAGGCCTGGATGGGCTGGAAATCGAAGTGATCCAAAACCTCTCGATTCACAATTCAATTTTGTGTATGATGTGCACAAGATCCCACTGACATGAATTCCTATTCCAGAGGGTTTTCCCTTGGTTTTAAAGCCAGTATAAAAAATGACACGGCGAACAGTGCGACCATGTTTAATTTCCATGCATATGCGTAGGCTCCCGTAACGTCAAATATGATCCCTCCCAAAAGAGGTCCCATACCGCCACCAATCCCTGCCACAAAGAATATCAGTAGCCCGAAGGCAGTTCCCAGGGTATGTCGGCCAAATCTGTCTGAAAGCAGGTAAGGCATCAGGGGCGCCAAAGAACCATACCCAAACCCGAAGATGAGGGCAAAAAGAGACAGCCCCATAACCGTTTTTGCATTTAACAAAATAAACATGCCCAAGGCCATAATCAGATACCCCAGCGAGGCTGAATACTTGGCATCTTTGATCCGGTCGCCCAGCCATCCAAAGAAGAGCTTCCCAAAACCGCCACTGATACCGATGATCCCCAGCGAGAAAGCTGCGGCGACTTTTCCAATATCTTGGTCTAGGGCATACGTGACCTGATGGACAAAGGTCATCATGGAGGTCATCGCACCCACGAGGTTACATAAGGCCAGGATCCAAAAACGGGTGTTTCTTAAGAAGGGTTTAATCGATATTTTTTCAGGTTTGGTGTACGAGATAGGCGGATCTTCTTTGTTTTTAGGGGCCTTTTCTCCGTCCGGCAACAAGCCAAGTGATTCCGGGTTGGGTTTTCCCATAAAAAGCTGCGAGATCAGGATACCAAAAACAAATATCACACCGCTTATAAAGATGAATCCGGTCCGCCAGGGATAATGGTCCACAATATAACCTGCCAAGGGAGTCAAAACCATTGTTCCAAAACCGATCCCCATGCTCGAGATCCCCAGGGCCAACCCTTTTTTTCTCACAAACCACTTCCCTACCGCAGCATTATTGACCACTACTCCGGCACAGGCTGTCCCAATTCCACACAAAAGGCCATAGGAGAGAAACAGACCCATGGGTGTTTGGATAAAATTTATTGAAGCAAAACCGAATGCGGTGATAACAGCACCGACCGTCAAAATCCATTTGGCTGCAATCTTATCAAGGAGTCTGCCGGTGAAGATCCCGATAAACGCATAAACAAAAAGATTGATGGAAGCACCCAGAGAGATGACGGACATGGACCAGTGGTATTCAACAAACATTGGCTTGACAAATATGCCAAAGCAATATCGAGTGCCATAGGTGAGGCTAAGCATTCCAAAGGCGCCAAAAACCACAACCCAGCCCCAATATATGTCTTTTTTCCTTTTGGCAAGATCTGAAAAAAAATGATTCATTTTTTATCCTACTGAGAATCAGTTTGATCGGAAGCTCTCAGAAAAAGTAGCCCCGACCCACCCTCACGTGTGGTGAGATGTGGCGGGTACTTATAACATTTTAGTCAAGAGATACAAGGTCGATTTTTTTGAGGGTTGAAATCGAAAATCCCCGGAATCTGGTATGGTATATCTCATTTTCGGTTGCCATTGTTTTTTAAAGAAGGCTATAGAAATGGGTCACGGGTTGAGCTGTTTGGGGAGAAGGAGGACACCAAATGGACCGGTGAAATGAAGCGTGTCGGGTGGCTGATTATCAGAAACCGCCAAAACATATCAACGGGGCCAAGGCCCTGGCAGGATACAGCAAGTTATTGTGAACCCCGGCGCCGCAAGGTTTTGCCGGAATTCACAAATCATGGGAAGAGGTCTGTTAATGGGTCACGTTTCTTAAGCAAGTCCCATATCTTTTGCTTCTTCGGCAATACACTCGTGCAGGATCTTGATGCCCCTGTCAATTTCACCTTTCTCTATAATTAAAGGAGGCGCCAACTCAAGTGCCAGTCCCATCAGTTTAATGATTAATCCTTTATGATATGCCCGATCAACCAGACTGCTGAGTCGGCTCATGGGGAACAGGGCCCGTGTCTTTTTGTCGGTAGTGAAGTCAATACCCAGCCACAGGCCATTGCCTCGGACTTCTCCGACAATGGGATGCTCTTCAAGCGATTTTAAGGCATCCAGAAAATATCTTCCCATCTCATCAGACCTTTTGACCAGGTCTTCGTCTTTTATGATTTCAATGTTTTTGAGGCCGGCCGCACAGGCCACAGGGTGGTTGGCGTACGTGTGCAGATGCTCAAACGTATCGATGGGGTCAATAACCTCATCAGTGCAGCCAACCGCACCCAGGGGAACATATCCGCTGGAAATACCCTTTGCCATGGTGATCAGATCGGGCTGAATGCCAAAATGCTCGATCCCGAACCAGCGACCAATCCTCCCGAACCCACAAATGACCTCATCGATGATTAACAGCACACCGTAATCGTCACAGATATCCCGAATAATGGGCCAGTATTCCGGGGGTGGGGCCAGCGCCCCGAACCCCTGCTGTACGGGCTCACCTATAAAGCACGAAATCTGATCAGGCCCTTCAAACTCGATGATCCGCTTGACGTCCCTGGCGCAGGCAATGTCACAATCGGGGTATTTTAACCGCAACGGGCAGCGGAAACAATAGGGGGATTCGACAAAAACCGATCCTGGAGCAAGCGGTTCCATGGAATGTCTCATCGGCAAGACCGTCCCCAGAGCTCTCAGGGCAAGTGATGTGACACCGTGATATGCCCCTCTTCTAGATATAATCTTAAACTGTTGTTTTTCACCCTTGTATGAGTGGTGCTGTTTGGCCAGTTTCATGGCCGTTTCAACCGCCTCTGAGCCATCACAGACAAACAGAAAATTATCAATTTTTTCCGGGGTCAACCCGGCCAGAACCTCGCTCAACTCCAGGGCACGAGGATTTGTAAAGTGCATGGGAGTAAAATAGGGCAGCTCCACAGCCTGGTCCATGATGGCCTGGGCCAGCTCTTTTCGCCCATAGCCAACATGGACCGGTCTGGTAACGCCCGACATAAGGTCCAAATAAGCGTTTCCTTCCTGGTCGAAAACCTGGCAGCCTTCACCTCTTGTTATGACCGGGATGCCTTTATTGATAACCTCTTTTGATGTCCTGCACAGAATCAAAGACGAGTTCTTACCATTTATCCTTATTTTCGCCATAAGCCTTCCCCTATCTGTTTATGCGTGATTGGTTTTAAATCACGCGGTGTCTAAACCATCGCCATCTCAGGGCCTGCGCAGGCCCTAAGCCAAAACCGCACAGACCACACTGACACCCTTTCTAGCTAAATCAAAAATACAACGGTCAACCCGCAAACAACCAGTATGGCTATGGGGAATTTCATCGGACCGTGGTTTGGTATTTTGACCCGCTTGATAAAATATTAGTCACAATAAACTCCGGATGTTTTCAGGCTGTCAATTCATATATTAAATTCTTGGCCAAATCTCAAGCTTATTATACGCATAGGGCCGCCATTTCATATTTTGGTGGTTATCCTACCTTTTGTTCTTCGAAGCAGAACCCTAAGGAATGATCGTAACCTTTCAAAATGTTGAAGAAAATAGCCGAACACCACGGTGGCCGTGATTGTTGAGAGTTGACCGCCCTGCCCGGTTGTGGTGAGATTATTGATTAAAATTGAGTCCAGGCCTGTCTTGAGGAGAAATATTTTTTACTATGAAAAAAGGGGTTCTTCTCCAATTTAGTTGGAGAAGAGGGTCGCAGGATGCCAGGGGTCAAGGATTCAAGTGTTTGTTTTCTAAAGCCTTTATCAGCGCTTTCGACATTCTTTCGATTTCTGCGATGTCTTTTTTTAGTGTACCCAATTCACCTTTTTTAATTCAATCTAAATCCCCTAT
>JAUVRS010000274.1 GCA_030597505.1 Desulfobacteraceae bacterium | reverse complement strand
GGCCGCAATGGCCATAAATTGGGCAAGAACAAGAGACCCCTGCCCACCTCTTCCATGGATACTGATTTCTTTCATGTTGCCCCCATACTTTTCCTGCATTGAGGATAAATCATTTTAATACTATCTTTGATGATCTCGTAAAAAGTCACGTTCCGGATTTTCCTTGTTTGTAACCACTTGATTTTGTTGTATGTCGTTTTCAGTTTTTGTGAATTTTGCGCCTTTTTGCGGCTTTATCATCTTTGAACCCTTCCCGATGCTGCGCCTCCAACAAGGCTCTTAACCTCCTCCAATAAAATAAGCGGAAGATCACCGGGTATGGAATGTTTTAGACAAGAGGCGGCCACGGCGAACTCCAGGGCCTCCTGGTCGGTCGCGAGATTGTTGACCCCGTAAATAAGACCGGCCGCAAAGGTATCCCCTGTGCCGACCCGGTCAACAATATCTCTGATATCATATTTTTTGGAAACAAAAAACTCACCGCGGTTGTTAAAAACCGCTGACCAGCCGTTATGGTCCGCGGAATAACTCTCCCGCATGGTGATGGCGATCTTTTTTAGGTTTGGAAACCGATCCAGCACCTTTCCGGTGAGGTCCCTGTATTTCTCCGCGTCCAGGGTACCGGATTCCACCTCTACCGCCGATTCTATGCCAAGGGATTTCTGGCAGTCTTCCTCGTTTCCCACCGCCACATCAACATATTGCAGGAGATCTCCCATGACCTCCGGCGCCGTCTTTCCATACTTCCAGAGCTTTTTTCGAAAGTTGAGGTCGCATGAAACAGTCACCCCATTGTCCCTGGCTTTTTTCACCGCTTCGAGAGAAAGATCAGCGGCTGATTGTGAAATGGCCGGGGTGATACCGGTTACGTGAAACCATGTTGCGCCCTCAAACACCTTGTCCCAGTCCAAATCCCCCGGAGCGGCCTCTGCGATCGCCGAGTGAGATCTGTCGTAGATCACTTTGGAAGGCCGCTGGTTCGCGCCCGGTTCAAGGAAGTAGATACCAAGCCTCTCTCCACGCCTGAGCACCAGAGAGGTATCTACCCCATGTCTTTTAAGCTCCCCAATACAGGCCAGACCGACCGCATTTTCCGGGATAACGGACACATAGGCAACATCCAGGCCCAACCGGGCAAGACCCACCGCCACGTTTGCCTCACCCCCTCCAAACGTGGCCTCAAGACAAGGGCTCTGGAGAAGCCTTTCTGCCCCCGGCGCCTTTAAACGCAACATGATTTCCCCAAAAGTCACAAACCGCTGCATTTTCGCCTCCTACCTTGCCAAGTTTATTTGATAAACGATCTCCTGACAGGCATCATGGAATATGCCCACATCCACTGAGTAGCAGAGATACTTGACCCCCAAATCTCTCCACTTCTTGGCGCTCTCAATTGTTTCAACAAAGGTCCCGACAGCAATTCCTTTTGAGACGCATTTATCAATGATTTTCTTCATCTCCTCTGCCACAAGGGGATCATCTATCTGTCCTGTGATTCCCAGTGACTGTGACAGATCATAGGGTCCCACAAAGATGATGTCAATTCCCGCAACCGCGATGATCTGATCCACATTTTCCAGGGCCTCGGTCCCTTCCAGTCCCAGGACGACAACAGCCTCATTTGCCTCCTCAAAATATTGGAAACGATCCTGGGATGAATAACCTGCTGCCCTCACAAACCGGCAAACCCCTCTCATGCCGTCAGGCGCAAATTTGGCCAGTTGCATAACGTGGCTTGCTGCCTTTGCGTCTGTGATTTGAGGGACATGAATCCCTCCCGCACCAACATCCAGGACCTCTCCGATGGTCGAAGAGTCCTTTCCCTTGACCCTCACAATGGGAAAGAGGTTGGCCACCTGCGCCGCACGAATCAAACCCTGGACCGTCTCCACGCTGTTTGGCCCATGTTCCAGATCAAGAATAACAAAATCACACCCGGCATGCCCCATGATTTCAATAAACGCAGGGTCTAAAGTCTTTGAAAATGGGCCAACCACACAGTCGCCCTTGAGCTTCTTTTTAAACTGTCTGATCCTTTCTGTCATCATTTTCCAAACTCCCCCGATTGTTTCTCTTAGACATCATAAGATGACTCAGAATGTCACAGTTCAACGGTCGTGTAAAGAATGGATGCCTTTGTAAACCAAATTCACCACCCCAGGATAAAATCACAAAACCGATTGGCTCGTCCGTAACATTCATACAATTTGGTTGACTCCACACGGCAGGCCTTATACAAAAAAGACGCATATATGTCAAAAAAATAAACCTCCCTGGGGGCCGGGGTATTCAAGTACCCCAACCGGCCCGGATTTAATGGGAAAACGGGCAGAGGAGATGCATTCGGGGAGGCCCGCCTCGCCCTTCCCAGGGGGAGATTTGGTGATGAGAGTCAAAATTCGCCTATTTTCCAACCTGAAACAATATGGTCCCGGTCAGGAAGGCGCCTTTCCCCTGGATCTTGAGGTCGGTGCCACTATCCATGGCTTGGTGGAGACGCTTGAAATTCCCCCTTTGGTCAAACGGGTGATACTGGTCAATGGGTACCACTGCCGCAAAGACACCGTGCTGGCCGATGGTGATACGGTGACGATTTTTCCGCCCATGGCAGGGGGGTAAATCGCAAGACGCAAACTGCAGACAAAGGATGAAATCAGCCAAAAACCAAAATTCCATATCCGTGATTGTTGAACGGGTTGGCATACCATGGAGAAAGGGGGTGAATTGGAACTTAACTAAATTCATAAACTTTAAAAACAGGAGGTTGCAAATGAAAAGATCTAATTGGCAAGTGCTAAAGGTGTTTTTTGTTCTGGTGGTCGCCTTGATGATGGCGTTTCCAGTGGTTTCAGCGGCAAAAGATTACAAACGGGCGATCTCCCAGGGATGGCTTGACAACGATTCCGGCCAAAACCTCCGGAGAGGCTACAAAAAGGGGATCAAGGATTTTTTTGGTGAAAAGGCATTGAAGGATGCAAAGTTCGCCAATTCCAGCTACAACACAAAACTGCAAAATGAACAGCTCGAGGCCTTTATCAAGATGAAACCGGATGCCCTTTTTGTTACGGCATCTGAGGCGGCCTCCATTGCACCGGCTATTAAACGTGCAGTGGCGGCGGGAATCCCCGTCTTTTCTGGAGACTCCCTTATTGCCGGAACAGCCTGCACCACCTCTATCCTTTCCAATAACTTCGGGATGGGCCTTTTAACGGCCGAGTATATAGCCAGGCGGCTCAATGGAAAGGGTAAGATTGGCGTTGTTGGCCTTCCGGCCAATGAGACCTGGGATCACCGGGAACAGGGACTCGACTGGCTCTTGAGGGACTACCCGGGGATTGAAGTGGTCGTGCGCTGGAATTATGATCCGGCAGGCGCTGTTACGCCCAGACAGGCGCTTGACAATATGCTGGCAGCCCATCCCAAAAAGGGCGATCTTGATGCGATCTGGTGCGCCTGGGACGGAGCGGCCATGGAAGGAGCATTGGCCGCAAGAAGCGCCGGAAGACAGGGAGAAATATTTACCACCGGTATTGACGGCGGAACAAATGCGTTCACCTACATCAAGGGCGACAAGACGGCCATGAAGTTCACGGCTGCCCAGAGCATGTGGGCCATGGCATACATGTCCGCCTATTATGCGTCGGAATCTTTGAAGGGCAATAAGGTGCCGAGGCTTGTTATCAGCCCGGTTTACGGAATCACAGACAAAGAGCTAAAGGATGTGGACATCAAGAAATACGGAGATACCTACGACCATCCCGGCGTAGCCCGAAAGCTGGGTTGGAAAAGATCACTGTAGGAGAAAGGTGTAAACCGTGCTCATTTAGCAAGTCAATTGATATATGAGCCCACAAATCAATTTGAAATTGAGGGATTGAGGGATTTGATTGTTTTCGATTCCTTAATCCCTCAATTCGTAATTCGATAGGCCCTTAGAATCGGGTGACAGACAGTGGCGGACTACAGATTGCATATGGAGGGGATAGTAAAAGAATTCCCGGGAATAAAGGCCTTGGATGG
>JAUVRS010000259.1 GCA_030597505.1 Desulfobacteraceae bacterium | reverse complement strand
GGACCAAACGCTTACGAACCCTTTGCACACCCGCCAATTTTCAATACATCTTGTATAGGGAGAGAGCTCTGCCTGATCCGGCCAGACGTCAAAACTGCTCATATGAAAAACAAAAAAAATAAGGAGTTATCTAAATCCATGAAAACAAAAATGCTTATTAATGCCGTGGACCCGGAAGAATACAGGGTGGCCATTATCAAAGATGGTTTACTGGATGGGTTCCACGTTGAGACCACCACCGCGGAGCAAACGATCGGAAATATTTACAAGGGTGTTGTCGATCGGGTAGAGCCAAGTCTTCAGGCTTGCTTTGTCAATTTCGGCGGTGTCAAGAATGGATTTCTGGAAGCGAGCGAAATCCATCCCGAGTATTACCTGGACAAGGGAAAAGGATCAAAGGACCGTGCTGTGCCACCGATTCAAAAGACCATCAAAAGGGGTCAAGAATTCCTCGTTCAGGTAACAAAGGAGACGCGAGGCCGAAAAGGGGCGCAGCTAACCACCTATCTCTCTTTTGCAAGCCGCTATTTGGTCTTGCTGCCCGGCGGCAAAGGGGGAGTTTCCAAAAAGATTGAAGACGAGGAAGAAAGGCTCAGGTTAAAATCCATAATGGCCCGGCTCAAGGTCCCTGATGATGTTGGATACATCGTCAGGACTGCAGCATACAGGCAAAGCAAAAGAGAACTCTCTGGAGATCTCAATCGGATCTTGAGGATGTGGAATAATATCAAGAAAACCGTAAAAGATGCCCCTCTTTTCTCACTTATCCACAAAGAACAGGATGTGTGTCTCCGAACTCTCAGGGACTATTTTACCAGTGAAATCGTAGAGGTCCTTGTGGATAACAAGGAAATATTTTCCAAGGTAAAAGCCTATATGAAAATCATCTCCCCCAGACATCAGAGGAGGGTCAAACTCTACAAGGAAAAACGCCCCATCTTTTCCCATTATCAACTTGAGAGGCAGATTGAGACCATTTATAGCAATGAAGTTCGCCTCAAATCCGGTGGTTCCATCCAGATTGACCCCACTGAAGCCCTGATCGCAATAGACGTAAACTCAGGCCGTGGGAGATCAGGGAAGACTGTTGAAAGCACTGCTTTTAACACAAACATCGAAGCGGCATCAGAAATTGCACGCCAGCTCCGATTGCGGGATATAGGCGGGCTCTTGGTGATCGATTTTATTGATATGAAAGACAGGAAACACATCAGGGAGGTGGAGAAGTGTTTGCGTGATCAGACCAAAATAGACATGGCCAAAATAAGCACATCCAGCATCTCCAAGTTCGGGCTTCTTGAACTCTCCAGACAGCGTCTGAGACCCTCCATAGAGTCCAGAAGTTATCAGATATGCCCCTATTGCCAGGGACGGGGACTCACCCTGTCCGTGGAAGCTGCAGCCGTATCCTTCCTCCGTCAAATCTGGATGGGGATTTCAAAAAAAGGGGTCACACAAGTAAATGGAAACTTGCCCATGGATGTTGCGACCTACCTCCAAAACAGAAAGAGAAGGGAACTTGCCGATCTGGAAACTCGCTATGACGTAGACATCGTGTTGAGAGGTGACCCCAACATTCCCCCCGGAGGCGGTAACCTGGAATTCTCAGAAAAGGATATCGATGAAGCCCGGCCTTAAAACATGTTTAACAACATAATCTATTTTATTGTAGTCCTCCTGATATTTAATATCAGCTATCCGGACACAGCGTCAGAAGACCCCTTTTTCTTTTTCCTCCTCAAGCTTTTTCTGTCCTGGTTGTTATTCGCGGTATATTGCGATCGGATATTTAGAAATCTAAAAAGGCGTCTTGATAACAAAGACGGCATAGGCCAAAATGATGGGCGTCTGACCGCTCAATATCAGAAGTTGACGGTCAGACTTTCTGTGCTGGCCATCTTTCTGTTCGCGCTGGCAGTTTATTTTTTTAACCTGAAATATTGGATTCAGATGATTCCGGGTTTTGACCGGTTTTCTGTGCTGCAGGGTATATTTGCCCTGTCCCTATTCCTTTTTTATTTGATGACTATCTGGCACATCTCCTACCCGGCCTATAACAGGATATTTCGACCAGGAATCACACGGAGAGCCTTTATTATTTCCAATTTCAGGCTCAACCTCCCCATCCTTTTCCCATGGTTTCTCCTGTCTCTGGTGTATGACCTTATGGGTTTAAGCCCCTGGGCCGGACCCGGAAGTTTTATTCACTGGGCTGAAGGACAAATTGTCTTTTTTGCGGCTTTCCTGACACTCTTGATGATTTTTATGCCCAAAATTATACAGTACTGGTGGGGCTGCAAACCATTTGAAAAGTCAGAAAAGGCAAGGGAACTGCAAATCTTTCTCAATGATAAAGGCTTTAAATACCGCGGTCTCCTATCGTGGCCGATCTTTGAGGGACGTATGATGACAGCCGGTATTATGGGCATCATCCCGAGATACAGATACATTCTTGTCACTGATTCCCTGATGGATATCCTTTCCGTGGACGAACTCAAGGGGGTGCTTGCCCATGAGATGGGTCACGCCAAATACCGTCATCTTCTTTTCTACCTTCTTTTTTTCCTAGGTTTTATGATCGTCTCTTTTGGATCCACAGATATCTTTTTCTATCTGATTTATTCCCACCCGTTTTTTATAAGGATAATCTCCCAGAATGATCCCCAGGCCATGAACTTCTTCTATCTCTTTCTGGCGTTTCCCATGCTGATTACGTTACTGGTGTATTTTCGTTATGTCATGGGATTTTTCATGCGCAATTTTGAGCGACAGGCAGATCTTTATGCCGCCGTAACCATCGGCAGCCCCGAACCTCTTATCAGTTCTTTAGAAAAAATTGCTTATTTGGCAGGAAACAGCAGAAATCTTCCAAGCTGGCACCACTTTAGCATAAAAGAAAGGGTCGCCTGTCTCTGGAGGAACCGCAACGACCCCACCTTGGTCAAACGCCACAACCGGTTTGTATTGACCGCTTTCCTGGTCTATCTCGGTTGCATGGGCTGTCTGGGATATTTTCTGAATTTTGGTCCCGTAAAACATCATTTGACCTATTCCCTAGCCGGAAAGGTAATAAGCCAGCAGCTCCTCAAAGAACCGGACAATATGAGGTTATACCAGAACCTGGCCATTGTTTACCAGGAGATGGGAAAGGACAAAGAGGCCATTCAGACCTATGAAAAAATCCTGACCTTTGACCCGGACCAAGCTGTTTCTCTCAACAATCTGGCCTGGCTCTTGGTCACGGCCTCTGACAAAGAGTTGAGAGACGAGGTTCGCAGCCTTCAACTGGCCAAGAAGGCTGTGTCCATCAAACGGATCCCCGTGTTTCTTGACACCATGGCAGAAGCATATTACGCGAACGGAGCTACCCAGGAGGCGATAAAAACCATAAAAGAAGCCTTGGCCTTGGCAAAGGAAAAAAAGGAGTATTACAAAAAGCAGCTAAGGAAATTTCTCTCTTCTGCCATTCCCTGACAGCTCCCTATTTTCAGAGAGATATTCTTGATTTTTGAATACATCGGAGGGAAAAGCCAGCTGGCTCAGACATCCAGATTGATGGGATAGGCCCCATATTTTCTAACCGCTTCGGCCATTGCCAGCACATTTTCAAGTTTGAGGAACGAGGCCAGGCTGTTCCCGCTGGTGATCATGTAACCGCCGCCGGGTCCGACCGTCCGGATCAATTCCTTGACCTCGGCATCCACTTCTTCCGGTGTTCCGCGACCAAGCAAAACCAGATCCACATTGCCCATTACACATAATTTACGGCCGTATTCTTCCTTGACCTTTACCATGTCCATGGCCCCTTTCTCATTTGGGTGGATGCCGACCACCCCCAGCTTAACAAGAATGGGTAACGCCTCGTTAATGTTGCCGTCGCTGTGTAGCACCCAGGGGATGTCGATCCGGTCGAGAACCCGTTGATATCGTTTAAACAGAAGGTTCTGAAAATCCTGGGGTGAAAAGAGAAGACCGGTCTTAAAAGCAAAGTCATCGGTCGTCCAAAAGAAATCGAACCCTAGCTGGCTGATTCGTTGGGCCATCTCGGCCGCCCAGTCAAAGTAAATATCCAGGAGTTGTTCCACTAACTTACGGTTGTCGTAGAGCATCAGATAGAATTTATCCATGCCCAAGCTGAGCATGACTTGGGACAGACCGATCCGGGTCGACAAATGGCATGCATAGTCGCCTCTGTTCTTAACGAATTCTTCTGCCTCTTTATAATATTCGTCCTTGGTTGGATCCGGCAGGTCGATCATGTCCAGGTCGGCCTCACTTTTTATCATGCCTTCGCCGAAAAAAGTCCGACCATCTTTACCGACCACCATTTTGGCATAATCCT
>JAUVRS010000101.1 GCA_030597505.1 Desulfobacteraceae bacterium | reverse complement strand
TTGCCAATCAACAATCATCAAAGCCGTATCCTTGGGTCAACGACCAGATAAAGAAGGTCAGAGACAAAGGTGCCGGCCAGGACCAGCACCGCGGAAATAAAGTTGACCGTCAGGATTATGGGGTAGTCTCTTGCCAGGATTGCTTCATATGCCATTCGTCCCATACCAGGCCATGCAAATATGGATTCAATGATAACCGATCCGCCGATGAGACCCGGTAGGATGAGCCCGAACATGGTTACAAATGGGAGCAGGGCATTTCTGAGCGCGTGTTTGTAATGGACCTGATCCGGCGGAAGCCCTTTTGCCTTGGCTGTCCGCACATAGTCCTGGCCTTCCACTTCAAGCATCTGACTCCGCACGTATCGCGAGAGCACCGCGATCCCTCCGGTTGCTCCCAGGACGGAAGGGAGCAGCAGGTGCCAGACATGGTCCATAAGTTTGCTCGGCCAGGAGGCCATCTGGAACCCAAAGGTCTCCATCCCGAAGACCGGCACATGAAGATTGGTCACCACAAGAATGATCAGCACATACGCGATAAAAAACCCGGGTACGGATATCAACAGATAGGAGATGAATGTGGCACTCCGATCATAGAACCCCCCTCTAAAGATGGCCGAACGTATCCCCACCGGGAATGAAAGGGTCCATGTCAGGATGGTGCCAACGAAAAAAAGGGGCAGGCTGTTCAGAAACCGTTCCCATATTTTTTTGAGGACCGGCTGGTTGTCCTTCCACGAAACGGTTTCCCCGGTAAATAGGCCTTTATAGAAGAGGAGGTACTGGACATACAGTGGCTTATCCAGATGAAACTCCTGACGAAATCGTTCCAGGATTTCCGGCGTGAATTTGGGGTTGAGCGGATCTATCTGACTCGGTTTTCCGGGCGCCAGATGGATGATCAGAAATGACACCACTGAAACAAAAAAGAGGGTGACAATCTTTTGTATGATGCTCCGTCCGATGAATGATAACATAGGCAATACCTTGAACTGGACGTTCCGGTTTCGGGTTGCAGGTTTAGTGCTAACGGCCCTGAAGATTTCACCCTTCAGAGAAACAAATCCCAAGCGACAAGCACCAAATTACAAACAAATCACAAATTCAAAATTCCAAGGACTGAAACTATTTCGATTTTTCCAGAATTGATGATAATATCTTCTTTAATTCATTTGCCTCCTGGATCAAACCTTGAGTATCATGAGAATTCTTTGAATTACTGGTTTCATAAATAAGCCTCAGCCAATAGGCACTTTCTTTCGCTTCCTTACGGCTTATCTTGATCCTCATCAAGAAGTCCTTTTTGCTTAACGATTCGTTAGCTTCCCTGTAATTTGCACCGGTTGAGCCGGAGGATTTGATTAATTGTTTGCCATCTTCGATATTCGCAATTGTTTTCGGCAAGGTTTTAACAAAAAGCCTGACAGCTTTAGCGAACTTAAAGGTCCTTTCTTCAAGGTCATATTGTGGTTTTGAATTTTGAATTTTGGTTATTGGAATTTGTTTGTTATTTGTTATTTGGGGTTTGAAATTTCCCCATCCTCATGCAGAAACCTGTTCGGTTCCGGTTTACCCGGGTTGGGTTTGCACCCATTTAGCTACCCACCCTGTGACATTTCGGGCATTTCCGGGATTTTTATCCACCGATTAAAATGAAAGGTGTAATTTCCCGTTTTGGTCGGCGTGATCTTCTTGTAGAGCATATTTCCGCCTTGGTCCAGGTCCTTGATCACAATCCGTTTATCCAGAATAGCCGTCCATTTACCCACATACAAAAATGTGTATGGTTGCTCATTTGCGATGATTGAGTGGAACTCGTGGCAATATTCCACCTGTTGTTTGTGGTCATATTCCTGTCTGATTTTGACAATGAGATCGTCGGCTTCTTTGTTCTTGAATCCGACAAAATTGAGCTGGTTGGGGTGCGTTTGGGAAGAATGCCATATCTGGTAGAGATCAGGGTCAATACCCATGACCCACCCGAGGATCAGGGCATCAAAGTCTAACTTATGTACGCGTTCCTGGATAAAAACGGACCATTCAAGCATGTCGGTGCGGATATCGACCCCGATTTTTTTCCAGGCGTCCTGGGCGATCGCCAGGATGGCCTTCCGTATATCATTGCCGCTGTTGGTAATAAGCGTGAACTGCAATTTCTTGCCATCCTTCTCAAGCCACCCTTTTTTGTTCCGTTTCCAGCCCGCCTCGCCCAGCAGCCGGAGAGCGCCTTCGGGATCGTAAGGAAGGGGTTTGATATGATGGTTGTAGTAGTCGGTCTGTTTGACAAAAGGCCCGGTTATCCGTTCCCCTTGACCATAAAGGACATAGTCAATGATTTTTCCGATATCGATGGCCATTCCTAGTGCCCTGCGGACCCTTGGGTCATCAAAGGGCTTTCGCCGCATGTTGTAGCCAATGTAGGAGTAGCCAAAAGAGGTCCCCGAAAAACTCTGAAACCGGGGATCTTTTTCCAGACGCTTCACCTGGTGTGGCTGGACCTCGTAATTGTCCAGGGTCCCCGAGTAAAACTCCAGCTCCTGGGTCAACAGATCAGGTACAATACGAAACGTAAAACGTTTATAATTAGGGGGACCTTCCCAATAATCCTCATAACGGGAAAGGCTAATAAACTGATCAGATTTCCATTCTGTAAACGTAAAGGCACCGGTGCCGATGGGGTGGCGATTAAAGGAACTCTGGCGAAGGGAAAAGGTCTTAGGGTCCTCCCCGAGGCGAACGGCCTCCTTTTTGAGCGCCTCCTGATTTAAGAGATGCTCCGGCAATACCCCCATTCCCCATGTTCCGAATGCCGGTGAATAGAGCCGCTTGTAGACAATGCGGACGGTCAAGGGATCGATGACTTCAACGTATTTTACCGGTTCATAATCGGCGATCCTTGGTGAGAGGCTTTTGGGATTCATGATCGCGTCAAACGTAAACTTCACATCATTGGCGTCAAAGACGTGGCCGTCTTGAAACTTGACATTGGGTCTCAGGTGAAAGATCAGGACCGGGTTGTGTTCGGTTGGGGGAAGAAGCTCCCGTGCATAGACCGCCAGTTTTTCCTTGTCCACCAGAGGCGATGCGCTCACGAATTTGTCGCCTGTAAAGGAAGAGAAGTATGCGTTACCCAAGACCGATTCGAGGTTTTTGAAAAGATCCTGGTCCACTTTAGCCAGGCTCAATTTTATCCTGGCAGGCGCCCTCACCTGAATCTTTATCTCACGTGCCTTTTTGTCTGTTTGAGAAGTTTTCTCCTGTTTGACGGTGCTGAAATCCTTCGAGGGTTCGATCGAGATCTCCCTGATATTCTCAAAGGAAGTTTTTAGGGCCGGGTCCAAAGATCCTGGTGTACGCATGGATTTTTTGAGGAGAGCCACCACAGCCTTGGCATCGTTTTCACTGGAGCCGGGAATGTCTGCCTGTCTGTTTACATAGAAATAGGCCTCCTCGTAGAGCTCCCATGACGTGGCCAGACGTCCCCTGAACTGGAGTTCCTCGTTGTAGTCAATAAGCCCGTCAAAGACCAGGTTCTCAATCTGGCTGCTTGTGGCATCGGTTGAAAGGATGGGGTTCAGAAGAGTCGCGTCTCCGGTGGAGGCCGTGATATATTCGTGGAGACGTTGAGGATTCCCCTTTGTCTGCTGGTCATAGGTCGGTACCCAAAGATAGGACTGAAGAAGAAAAACTATCAGAATGACAGGGACGAAAATGAGGGCTCTTTTTATAGTCATAGGTGGATCAGTACAGGAGTTTGTTTTTTCAATTAGTTGACATTGTGCACCCGGATGTATTTAAAATACAAGTAACTACGCAGGCGGATAGGCTGAAGGCTGAAGACTGTTAGGAAAAAGCGCATTTTAAAGCCATGTTTGATGCAAAAATCAGATATTTCCGCCAAAGTACGGCAATCGTGCTTTTCTGACCCTTTCTGCCTTCAGTCTAAACAGCTTCAGCCTGACTACGTGAGTAGTTACAAATACAATAAATAAAAACTAATGAGGTAAATAGGTAATTGAGCAGCTACAGTCAAGTAAAAAGGGGTGAGATAACCGGATATGAAGTTCCGGTTATGGGACAGTCCCTGAAGCTGGAACCCTGAACCTGTAAACGGTTACGCCTTTTTGTTGTTAATAAGGATGACGTGGCTATGACCATGACCCCTGATACTAAAAAGGTCTTAAGTTCGGAACATTTTCAGTTCCGCGACCTGCATCCCAATGTCCGCATTGGGACTGCCAGCGACCGGTATGTGGGGTGGGTCGGGCAGATCTATTCACCGAAACGTTACACGGGTCAGATAAACAGCCGCGTAAAAAGGGTAAAGGGGAAAAGCTTTGTAGAAGAGGTCTTGCCGGTTCAAAGCGTTGTGGAATATTTTCAGCACTTTGGGACGTTGGAACTGGATTTTACCTTCTACCGGCCCCTCCGGGGAAAAGACGGGCAACCTACCCGGAATTTTCACCTGCTCCGCGCCTACCGCCAATATCTTGGTCGCGATGACCGCATCATCGTAAAGGTGCCCCAGATCGTTTTTTCAAAAAAACTGCGGAGGGGTGGTAAATTTCTGTCAAACGACCAGTATCTGGACCCGGCGATTTTCTTGAATCAATTCTACGAACCGGCCCTGGAGTTGCTGGAACCCTGGCTGGACGGCCTTATCTTTGAACAGGAATACCAGCGAAAGGAGGAGCGGTCATCACCCCAAACACAGGCAGAAGAACTGGATGTCTTTTTTGGCCAAATCCCCAAGGACACCCGCTACCATGTGGAACTGCGGACCGAGACCCTTTTGACTGCCCCCCTCTTTGATGTCTTTGAAACACACGGGGTAGGGCAGGTGTTGTCACACTGGACCTGGCTTCCCCCCCTTTTACGGCAGTTTGGCCTTTCCGGGAAACGGTTTTTAAATGGCGGCAAGCGCTGCATCATCCGGCTTATGACCCCGCGAAATATGCGTTATGAGGATGCCTATGCAAAGGCCCACCCTTTTAACGAAATGGTGAATGGGATGCTGCACCCGCAAATGGTAACGGAAACTGCGGATCTGATGAAGATTGCGGTCCAGGAAGACGTCGGAATAAACGTTATCGTCAATAACCGATCAGGTGGGAACGCCCCCCTCATTGCGCAACAGATTGCCACACGGTTTCTCTCATTGGCGGCGAGCTAGAAAAAATTGAGACATATCTGCGAAACCAAAAAATATTGGTAACGACTCAGGTTCAGGGGTCAAGGTTCACGGTTCAAGGTTCACGGTTCAAGGTTGATGATCTCGTAAAAAGTCACGTTCCGGATTTTCCTTGTTTGTAACCACTTGATTTTGTTGTATGTCGTTTTCAGTTTTTGTGAATTTTGCGCCTTTTTGCGGCTTTATCAAGGTTGGAGAGTGATGAAGATTGAACGGTTTGAAGATATTGAGGCCTGGCAACTGGCCCCGGTATGAGGCCAGTTAGGCGGATAGTTTTGATCATCTTAGACAAGGACTGTATAGCATGCAAAAACGACCACCCAATGAGACCCCGCCGGAAAGGACACCTTCGGGTAACAGCGTGACGGTCCCTGACCAGCACTGGAAAGACCTTGAGACCAAGGATCCTGAAATGATTTGCATGAGGGCGCTGGCAAAAAATCACCCTCCGGAAGGATTTCTTCTCCCCTTTTTGAAGGAGGACATCCTGGTCGACAAACAAAAACGCTGTCTCTTTCGGAAAGTTCCAAATGGGCGGATACCCGTTAAGAGCCCTCTTTTGGAATTGACCTCGCTGATATATTTACTGGGCGCAGGCCCGGAGCCGATCGAAAACAGGATTGTCAGCGTAAAGGAACTAAAAAGCGCCCATTTTTTCAGGGGACCCCATGAATTGCGGATACGGTCTGTGCTGGAGCGGTTCGGGAATGACGTGAAAGGTTTTAAACGGGCTGCGGAACAACTGGGGGGCGAAGCCCTGGATATGGGGGATGCTGCATACAGGTTCTGGGCCTTCCCCAAAGTACCTCTTTGCTATCTACTGTGGAAGGGGGACGAGGAATTTCCCCCGGATCTTTCCATCCTCTTTGACCGGTCTATAGAAAATCACCTCGCCCCTGATGCCATCTGGGGTCTGGTAGATCTGGTATCGGATATCCTTCTGAGACCGGATAAGTGGATGTAGAGCTTGTCCTTAATACACGTCCAGGCTGAGACCCTTGCGAAACAGATGTACCCTGTGGGGATCGATGACAAGGGGGACGACATCACCGACCCGGCAGACAAAGTCCTTGGGGACGCGCACGGTGATCCGCTCCTGACCCATGCGGGCGTGTATGTATTTTTCAGACCCCACATCGCTGATCATCTCCACGCACCCCTCTAAACCCGTGGTATCACTTCCGTTTATCCCGATGTCCTCGGGGCGGACCCCCAAATCCGCTTCACCCGTTGGTAATCCGGATTTGAGACCGGTGAGGGGCAGGGAAAAACCTGACCCCTCAAAATGGGAGTTACCCGCTTTTTGGACAAGCCTCCCCTGATAGAGATTCATCTCCGGTGATCCGATAAAGGTGGCCACAAATGTGTCTGCAGGGTGTGAGTAGATTTTTTCAGGAGGGCCGTTTTGATGGATCGTCCCTTCGCGCATGACCACTACACTATCCCCGAGGGTCATGGCCTCCACTTGGTCGTGGGTCACAAATATGATGGTGCTCCCTATTTGACGATGCAGCTCTTTTAGCTCGAGCCGTACACTGGCACGCAGACGGGCATCCAAATTGCTCAACGGCTCATCCAGAAGAAAAATCCTTGGACGCCGCACCAGAGCACGGCCCATGGCCACTCGCTGGCGCTGTCCGCCGGAGAGTTCCCGCGGTTTTCTGTCTAAAAGCCCCTCTATACCCAGGAGGCTGGCAGCCTCCAAGACCTGTTTTTGGATAGTTTGTCTGGGGGTTCGACGCATCCGAAGACCAAAGCCCAGATTCTGAGCCACGGTCATATGAGGGTAAAGGGCATAACTCTGAAAGACCATGGCCACGTCCCTGCTCCGGGGGGGCAATTGATCCACTGATTCACCATCCAGCATTACGGTGCCATGGTCCTGCGGGATCAGGCCGGCAACGATATTTAGAAGCGTGCTCTTTCCACAGCCTGAAGGCCCAAGCAGCACACAGAACTCGCCATCCGCCACGTGAAGATCCACGCCGGCAAGGGCCGGTATCCTGCCAAACTTCTTGGTGATTGCCCTGAGGGTGAGAGATGCCATATTCTGCCCGTTGCGGTCCTTAAAAAGAGTTTTCCAGACAAAACAACGTCTTTTCTATAGTATACCGCCCTGGTTTGCTGATATCAGAGGGGGCAAATACCCTTGCAAACCCCATAGCTTCGATGTATAGACAAGCCATGGGTATGTGATTGCCAGGCCCCCAGTCTCCTAGGATATCCTACCATGGCGGAAATGGATAGTCCAACCGGTATTGAATATTGACGACGTTATTGATCATTCTTGGATTACTCCTTGCGTTGGCCGGTGTCTTTGGCTGCGTTTTTCCCATCATCCCTGGCCCACCGCTTGCCTATTTAGCACTGATTATCATCTCCTGGGCCAAAGGCTGGGAACCATTCGGTGCCACCTTTTTGATTATAATGGCGGGTCTGACCCTATTGGTGACAATTTCAGATTATTTGCTGCCCGCTATCAAGGCAAAAAAATATGGCGCGTCAAAATTAAGCCTGTGGATTTCCGTTGTGGGGATGGTCGGGGGGCTGTTCTTTTTTCCACCATGGGGCATGATCATCGGGGCGTTTGTGGGAGCGGTTGTGGGGGAGCTATTTGTAGGGAGCAAAGGAAAAAGCGCGCTCCGGGCCGGCTGGGGTGTCTTTGTGGGAAATATGCTGAGTACCGGACTAAAGCTGGGTTTTTCCGGTGTCATGCTTTTTTTGTACATAAGGGAGATGTTCTGAAGAGGTCAAGCCATGGTCACAAAAGGCCCGGCTTGCCGGTGCCCGGGCACGAAATGTTTATCATTGATATCTATAAGAAAAGGAGGCCTATAAGGAGGATCGCATGAAACATATAAAACCATTATTATTGTTCTTTCTCATATCTATTATATTGGCGGCCGGAGGGTGCGGGAATTACTCTTTGCCCACCAGTAAGGGATATTCCCAGTTATGCCAAACCTACGTGGGACATGA